>NBLL01000001.1:0-50581 GCA_002084355.1 Bacteroidetes bacterium 4572_128
TTTTTTTAGATTAAAAAAAGCATTAAAATATTTGGTTAAAAAAAATAAAATCGTGGAATTTTAATCCACGATTTTTTAATTTATTTTTGAAATATTTACATAGTATGAATGTACATTTCTACTAAATCTTTGATTTGTTCATTTTTATCATATAGTCTTTCACTTAAATCTTCATCGTGATAAGACTTTAACATTTTTATAAAACCGTTTATTGTTCTTTTTGGAAAAACTCCATTTTTTTCAAAAAATTCGCGGGATTTTTTTAATTCATCAGCAGATTCCCAGCAAGATTTTGGTAATTTTTCTAAGTTTTTTAACTTATCTTTAAAATTTTTATCAAAAATATTTACAGCAACGTAAGTTTCTTCTGCTATTTTCAAAGAATTTTCTTCTTTTAAACCTTGTTCTACAGCCAAAATCATACTCGCAAGCAAATGATAAATATCTGCTGAACCGTCAGGAGAGCGCAATTCTACGGTTTGTTTTCCTTCTACATAAGGAACTTCGTATTTTTCATTTGGATTTGCATCTTTAATCATTTGTGTTTCAGCAACCCAACCCAAAGGAACACGAACCAAAACAGAGCGATTATAATCTCCCCAGCAAATATTTGTCGGTGCTTCTTGATGTGGTACAAGACGCAAATAAGATGTTGGAATTGTATTTCCAAAGGCAGTCAAAACTTTAGAAAATTTCATCAATCCAGCAATAGATTTTTTTGCTGTATCACTTAATTCCTTGTTTTCTATCATTAAATTTTTCCCATCTTTTTCAAGAAAAAAATGTATATGTAAACCACTTCCAGCTTTTCCAACAGTAATTTTTGGAGCAAAACTTATCGTAACACCGTATTTTTCTCCAAGCATCCTTAGAACCCATTTTGCAAGAACTAATTGATCTGCTGCGTCTTCTACATCAACAGGTAAAAATTCTATTTCGTGCTGCTCAAATTCCTTAGTTTCTGTAAAAAAATTTCCTACTTCTGAATGTCCATATTTTATTTTTCCTCCTATTTCAGAAATTATATTTATTGCTTCTGTTCTTAGGTGTTCCCAATTTGTAAAAGGAGAAGAAGTATGATAAGCTTTCTGGTCTTTTGCCGGATACAAACTTCTTTTTGGACCTATAATATAATATTCTAACTCACCCATCGCTTTGAAAGTAAAGCCTGTATTTTTTTTTAATTCTTTATGAGCTTTTCTTAGAATAAATTCCGGAGCAGAATCCCAAGCTAAACCACTGCGCGTATAAAAAGAGCATAAAATATCCAAAGTTGGAATTTCACTAAAAGGGTTTACAAAAGCAGTTTTAAAACGAGGAATAATATATAAATCGCTTTTTCCTGTCTCTATATAAGAAAACAAACTTGAACCATCTACTCTTTCTCCTGTACACAAAATATGCTCAAGATGCTCCATACTATTTATTACAAAATTTAAAGTTTTTAACTTGCCGTCTTCTGCAACATAACGCAAATTTAGCATCTTGATATTATTACCATCAATAAATTTCATAATATCATAACGAGTAAATTCATTCGGATGCTTTTTTAAAAACTTTACTAACTTATTAGGATTTAAAAAAATTTGATTACTTTTCATAAATTTATTTATTTTAAATAAATACAATTTTAAAAAAAAATTTTATAAAAAAATAATAAAATTTTTAATTTTTTTTTTAATGAAAATAGCTGTTAATACAAGACTTTTAATAAAAAATAAACTGGAAGGAATTGCTTGGTTTACTTTGGAAACCTTAAAACGTATAACAAAAAAATACAAAGAGCATCAGTTTTATTTCCTTTTTGATAGAAAATTTGACGAAGAATTTATTTTTTCGGAAAACATTACTCCGGTAATTATTTCTCCACAAACAAGACATCCATTTTTATGGTATATTTGGTTTGAAAAAAGGCTTCCTAAAATTTTAAAAAAAATAAACCCAGATGTATTTGTTTCTCCGGACGGTTATATTCCTTTAAATATTCCTTTTCCAAGTCTTTCGGTTATTCATGATATAAATTTTGTACACAGACCAGAGGATTTACCTTTTTTGGTAAGTAAATATTATAATTATTATTTCCCATTATTTGCAAAAAAATCCAAAAGAATAGCAACAGTTTCTGAATATTCTAAAAATGATATTGCGAAAGAATTTAAAATTAATAAAGAAAAAATAGATGTTGTTTATAATGGTTGTAATATTTTATATAAAAAAGTTTCGTCAGAATTAAAAGAAAAAACGAAAGAGAAATTTTCTTATGGAAAAAATTATTTCATTTTTATAGGAGCAATGCATCCACGTAAAAATGTCAAAAATCTTATAATAGCTTTCGATGAATTTAAAAAATCGTATAATTCTGATTTTAAATTGCTTATTGTTGGAAGTAAAATGTTTAAAAATAAAGAATTAGAAAAAAGTTTTAAAGAACTTTTTTTTAAAAAAGATATTATTTTCACAGGACGCTTATCTGTAAATGATTTAAAATTAGTACTTGCAAGTGCTTTTGCTTTAACTTTTACTCCTTTTTTTGAAGGTTTTGGCATTCCAATTTTGGAAGCAATGTATTGTGATGTACCTGTAATAAGTTCTAATTTAACTTCAATTCCAGAAGTTTGTGGAGATGCAGGAATTTTAGTAAATCCGCACTCTATTGAAGAAATTAAAAATGCGATGATAAAAATTGTAAAAGATAAAAATTTAAGAAAAAAACTAATAAAAAATGCTAAAATTCAAAGAAAAAAATTTTCTTGGAAAAAAACTTCTGATAAATTATGGAATAGCATAGAAAAATTGAAATAATGAAAAATATATATAAATTGTAATTTTTTTATATTTTTGCTAAAAAAATTTTTTATGAAAAATGTCAAAAATTTTAAATTAAATAGCCAGTTTAATATAATTGTAATTTCTTTTTTGATTTTGGTTTTTATAATTTTCGGATATTTTATTTATGATGATTTTGTTACAAAAGCTGAAGAAAGAAAATATAAAAATTTAAAAAAAGAATTAGAAAATATATGCGATTTTCTAAATTACAGTACTGTAAAAAGAATAGAAAAACTTAATGATTTTCAAAAAATAACACATAAACTTTTTTATCAAAATGGAGATATAGAAATTATTGACAGCATAACAACAACTTTTAATGCTTTTAATCAAATAAGCAAAAAATCTCATGAAGTAGAAGTTAATTTATGGAAACAAAATGGTATATTTTTACAAAAAAGCGATAAATTTATAAATGAAGTTGAAAAATTTGGTGTGGAAACAGTTACTATTTTTCAAAAAATAGATAAAGGTTTTTTAAGAATTGCAACTAATATTTTAGATGATTTTGGTAATAAAGCTATAGGAACATATATTCCAAACAATTCAATAGTTGTGAAAACATTAAAAAAAAATGAAACATATAAAGGAAAAGCATTTGTTTTAAATAAATATTATACAACAATTTATGAGCCAATAAAAATAAATAATAAAATTGTAGGTGCTTTACTTATAGGAATTTCTGAGATAGATTATACTTCAGTAAAAAACTTTTTCGACAAAAGAACCGAAAATAAAAATAAATATCCTTTTCTTGTAAAAAATAATGGAGAGCTATTAATTCATCCAGATTTTGAAAGTGAAAACATAAGTTCTACAAATTTTTTTAGAAAAGAAATTGAAAAAAATTTAAAAGAGAATTATTTCCAATATTTTTTTCCAGATAACGAATTGGGTTTTGAAAAAACTGCATGCTATAAATATTTAGATAATCTTGATGCTTATGTTTTTATAACTACTTATGACGAAGCTTTTTATAAAAGGAATCAAAAAACAATGATCTATATTATCTTAATTTTTTCAATTTTTATTTTTTTATTTTTTGTAATTCTTCACATAATTTTTTCTCCTATAAAAAAATATATATACTACATATATGATATTATATATGATATTTCACAAGGTAAAATTTTAGATGAAATTAAAAATAAAAATGAAAAATATTTTAATCTAAAAATTTTAAAACATTTAAATATTTTAATAAAATCTTTAAAAAGAACTTATAAATTTACTCAGGAAATTCAAAAAGGTAATTTTAAAAGTGATTATAAATTAATTAGTAAAGATGATGTATTAGGAAAATCTCTAATGGATATGCGAAATTCCTTAGAAAAAGCAAAAAAAGATGCAACTGAAAGAAAGCGAGAAGATGATATAAGAAACTGGGAATCAAAAGGGCAAGCAGAATTTTCCGAAATTTTACGTCAAGATAATGATAATTTAAAAAAAATGAGTGAAAATATTATTGTTTACATAACAAAATATTTAAAAGCAAATCAAGGAGGTTTGTTTATTATAAAAAATAAAAATAAAAATGATGCTTTTATAGAGCAGATTTCTTGTTTTGCTTATGACAGAAAAAGACAACAAAAAAAACGCATTAGAATTGACGATGGACTTCTTGGGCGTTCTGTTTATGAAAAAGAAACAATTTATTTAACAAATATTCCTAAAAATTATATAAATATTACTTCTGGTCTTGGTGATGAAACACCAAATAATTTATTAATTGTACCTTTGAAATTAAATGAAAAAGTACTTGGTATTTTAGAACTTGCTTCTTTTAGGATATTTGAAAAATATGAAATTGAATTTTTAGAAAGAGTTGGAGAAAACATTGCTTCTGTAATGAGTTCAGCGCAAACAAATGAAGAAACAAAAAAATTATTAATCAAAGCAAAAGAACAAGCAGAAATAATGCTTTCTCAGGACGAAGAAATGAGACAAAATTTAGAAGAAATGCAAGCAACTCAGGATGAAGCAATAAAAAAAGAAAATCTTGCAAAAGGTTTTATAGATTCAGTAAATAATTTTGTTATGCGTGCAAATTTTGATTTGGAAGGAAATATAATTTTTGCAAATAAGTTATTTTTAGAAAAATTAGGGTATAAAAAATTTATCGAAATTAAAAATTTTTCATATTATAATTTTTTTGAAAAAAAAGACCTATTGAAAATAAAGTCTATTGATTCTAGTTTACAAAGAGGTGGAAAATTTTTCGAAGGAACTATTAAACACATAACAAAAAACAATAAATTAATTGATCTTTTTGTGATTATAAATATAATTAGAGATAAAAATTTTAAACCAGAATATATTTTATTTCTTATAATAGATAAAAAAAATTAAAAAAAATTCCATTTTTTATAAAAAAAATTATTTTTGAAAAAAAAAATTATGAAAAGAGATTTAAAAATTTTTGAATTAATAGAAAAAGAACATCAACGTCAGTTGAACGGAATAGAATTAATTGCTTCTGAGAATTTTGTTAGTGAGCAAGTTATGGAAGCTATGGGTTCTTGCATGACGAATAAATATGCTGAAGGTTATCCGGGAAAAAGATATTACGGTGGATGTGAAGTTGTTGACCAGTCTGAACAGCTTGCCATAGATAGAGTGAAAAAACTTTTTGGGGCTTCGTATGCAAATGTACAGCCTCATTCTGGCGCTCAGGCAAATGCTGCTGTTATGCTTACTTGTTTAAAAGCTGGAGATACTTTTCTTGGTTTAGACTTGTCGCACGGCGGACATTTAACGCATGGTTCTTTTGTAAATTTCTCGGGAATATTATACAATCCTGTTTCTTACAAAGTAAAAGAAGAAACTGGACAAGTTGATTATGATGAGATGGAAAAAATTGCATTGAAAGTTAAACCGAAGATGATAATTGGCGGTGCTTCTGCTTATTCCAGAGACTGGGATTACAAACGTATGCGAGAAATTGCTGATAAAGTTAATGCTTTATTGATGTTTGATATTTCACACCCTGCAGGTTTAATTGCAGCTGGAATATTAAAAAATCCTTTTCCTTACGCTCACATTGTAACTTCAACAACTCATAAAACTTTAAGAGGTCCAAGAGGAGGAATAATATTATTAGGGGAAGATTTTAAAAATCCTTTCGGGAAAAAAACAAAAAAAGGTCTTACGAGAAAAATGTCCACACTATTAAATTTAGGAGTATTTCCCGGAACACAAGGAGGACCATTAGAGCATGTTATAGCAGCAAAAGCTGTTGCTTTTGGAGAAGCATTAACAGAAGAGTTTAAGGAATATCAAAAACAAGTTGTTAAAAATGCTAATTCTATGGCTGAGGCATTTATTAAAAAAGGCTATAAAGTAATTTCTGACGGTACAGATAACCATTCTATGTTAATAGATCTACGCAGTAAATTTCCAGAAATTACAGGAAAAAAAGTAGAAAATACTCTTGTGCTTGCTGATATTACTATTAATAAAAATATGGTACCTTTTGATAGTCGTTCGCCTTTTCAAACTTCTGGTATTCGTGTTGGAACTCCTGCTTTGACAACAAGAGGACTTATGGAAAAAGATATGAAAATTATCGTTGATTTTATTGATGAAGTAATTTCAAACATAGATGATGAAAAAGTATATAAAAAAGTTAAAAGTAAAGTAAATAAAATGATGAAAAAATATCCAATTTTTAAGGGAAATTAATTTTTAAAAAAAATCAATTTGGATTTTGAAAATCCAAATTGATTTTTTTATAAATTATAAATTACAAAACATAAAAAATGAAAAATAAAGAAATGTCATTTTTAGGTCATTTGGAAGAATTAAGATGGCATATAATTCGTTCTTTTATAGCTGTTATAATATTGGCAATATTGGCTTTTATTTATAGCGAATTTATTTTTGATAATATTATTTTATTTCCAAAAAATCCAGAATTTTTTACTAATAGAATGTTTTGTAAACTCGGACATTTGATGGGGACAGAGAAATTATGTATAAATAGTAATCCTTTAACTTTATAAAACCTGCTTTGGAAAAAAAAGAAAAAAAATATACAACAGGTGCAGTATTTTTCACATCTATTCTTTTTATGATGGGAGTTTTATTTGGATATTTTTTAATCGTTCCATTGTCTCTTAATTTTCTTGGTTCTTATGTTGTTAGCGACGAAGTTTTAAATCAAATTAATATTGGTTCTTACATAGATATGATAACTTCAGTAACTCTTGCTTCAGGTATAATTTTCGAATTACCAGTTTTAATTTATTTTTTAAGTAAACTTGGAATAGTAACTCCTTCAATATTAAGGAAATATAGACGACATTCTTTAGTTGTTATTTTATCTCTTTCCGCAATAATTACTCCGCCAGATATTTTTAGTCAAATTTTAGTTTCATTACCTTTATTTATTTTGTATGAATTTGGAATTTTGATTGCGAAAAATATTTACAAAGAAAAAGAAGAACAATAAAAAATTTTTCAAAAAAAACGCCAATTTTTTATGAATTATTAAAAAAAAAAATTTTTGAAAAATGCCAATTTTTTTATGAATTATTTAAAAAAAAACTTTTTCCAAAAAATGCCAATTTTTTATGAATTATTTAAAAAAAAATTTTTTCAAAAAATGCCAATTTTTTTATGAATTATTAAAAAAAATTTTTTCCAAAAAATGCCAATTTTTTGTGAATTATTAAAAAAAAATTTTTTTCAAAAAAAACGCCAATTTTTTATGAATTATTTAAAAAAAAATTTTTTCAAAAAACGGCGTTTTTTTATGAGTCATTAAAAAAAAAAAATTTTTTTCAAAAAACGGCGTTTTTTTTATGAATTATTAAAAAAAAAATTTTTTCCAAAAAATGCCAATTTTTTATGAATTATTTAAAATTTTTTTTCAAAAAACGGCGTTTTTTTATGAATTATTAAAAAAAAAAATTTTTTCAAAAAACGGCGTTTTTTTTATGAATTATTAAAAAAAAAAATTTTTTCCAAAAAACGGCGTTTTTTTATGAATTATTAAAAAAAATTTTTTCAAAAAATGCCAATTTTTTATGAATTATTTAAAAAAAAAATTTTTCCAAAAAATGCCAATTTTTTATGAATTATTTAAAAAAAAATTTTTTCCAAAAAACGGCGTTTTTTTTATGAGTTATTAAAAAAAAAAATTTTTTTCAAAAAAATGCCAATTTTTTATGAATTATTTAAAAAAAACTTTTTCCAAAAAATGCCAATTTTTTTATGAATTATTAAAAAAAATTTTTCCAAAAAATGCCAATTTTTTATGAATTATTTAAAAAAAAAATTTTTCAAAAAACGGCGTTTTTTTTATGAGTTATTAAAAAAAATTTTTTCAAAAAATGCCAATTTTTTATGAATTATTTAAAAAAAAATTTTTCCAAAAAACGGCGTTTTTTTTATGAGTTATTAAAAAAAAAATTTTTTTCAAAAAAATGCCAATTTTTTTATGAGTTATTAAAAAAAAATTTTTTTTCCAAAAAACGGCGTTTTTTTATGAATTATTAAAAAAAATTTTTTTCCAAAAACGCCAATTTTTTATAAATTATTAAAAAAAATTTTTTCCAAAAACGCCAATCTTTTATGAATTTAAAATTAATTTTTTATTGTAACTACAAGGGATATAATAATCATAAGACATTTGAACACTTATAAGAGTAGATTATGATTATATTTCGTTTTTAATTAAATCTTTAATAAAAGTTATGTTTACATTTTTTTTCTCTGATTTATCGTAAATATGTAAAAGATAAATTTTGAAATCTTCTGTAATTTTATACATTATAATTCTTGCTCCTCCGCTTTTTCCTTGACTTTTGCTTTTTATTGCTAAACGCAATTTAAAAATATTAGATTTTATTTCTACACTATTTTTTAAATTTTCTTCTAAATTATTAATAAAGTTTCGTAAATCGCTTTTCAAAGACTTATGTTTTTTAAACAATCTTTTTACATTTTTTTCAAAAGTATTGGAATAACTAACTTGATATTTTTTATTCATTATTCCCAATTTTCAAACAATTCTTCTATAGGTTTAAACTCTTTTTCCCCTGCTTCTAATGCTTTCAATTCTTTAAAAGCATTTGTTAAACTTTCTGTTAATTCATCTTCTTGTTCTTTTTTTAAGTTCAAATATTCATCTATTTTTATTAATAAATTTTTATTTTCATATAGTTTTCCAAAAAATATAAAAGAAGGAATTTCTTTATAAAGTTCATTAATTTTTTTAATATCAAAATGTAAACTTTTACAATTTTTATAATATAATTTTCTAATATTTGAAAAATATTCTTTGAAAAAAATATTTTGTTCTTTGATTTGTTTTCTTTTTAAGAGATAATAAAAAGGTAATATCAAAGAATATATAAAAATAGAAAATACATTCCAAAGACCTTTTTTAAATTTTCTAATGTATAAAAAAAAACTGTATTCTAATTGCAAATTAATTTGCTTTTGATTTAAAATATTTTCCATCTTGAATAAAATTAATAATTATTAATAATAAAACGATTTTTAATTAAAAAGATTTTTCATATATTATACAAATATAAATAATCTTTTTATTAAAAAAAATTTTTTTAATAAAAATTTGTTCATTACATTACACAATCATTGATTTTTAACTACGTTTTATAAAAAAAAAATTTTTTATAAAAAATTTTCGTAAAATGCAATTTTATTTTTTAAAATTTTAATATTTGTTATATGAAAACAAGAGTTTTTAATTATTTGTTTATTATTTTTATATTTTCTTTTTTTCTTTCTTGTGCACCAAAAAGAAAAGTTAATAGAGTTTCTCCAGACCAGCAAATAGATCTTAGTGGACGATGGAATGACACAGATTCTAAAATGTGTGCAAAATCATTAATTGAGCAAGTTCTGACGGAAAAATGGTTAGATGAATTTAAACAAAAAAACGGAGGTAAAAGACCAATAATTGTTGTTGGACTTGTAAAAAATAAAAGCCACGAACATATTAGTTCGGAAACTTTTATAAAAGATATAGAAAAAGCAATTATAAAATCTGGATTAGCAAGACTTGTACAAGCAGGAGATAAAAGAGAACAACTAAGAGGTGAAAGAGCTGGACAACAAGAATTTGCTTCGAAAACCACAGCGAAAAAATGGGGACAAGAACTTGGAGCAGATTTTATGTTACAAGGAACTTTAAACTCAATAGTTGATAGTTATAAAAAGGAAAAGGTCGTTTCTTACCAAATTGATCTGGAACTTTCTAATTTAGAAACTAACGAAATAGTTTGGATGGGAGATAAAAAAATTAAAAAATACATCACAAATTAAAAAATAATGAGAAATGTGAATGAAAAAAACAAATATGAAAATTAGTTTACAGTTATATGAATTATTCATTTTTCATTCACATTTCTCATTAAAAATTTTTCATTTTTTTATCTTTTGTTTTTTGTTTTTTTTTTGTAAAAAATCTTTTTCGCAGGAAAACATTAATGACACTTTGATTTTAGAAGAATTTATTTTTCTTGATAAAAAAGTTTCTGATAAAATAGGTTTTAAAATTACAAAATTCGAAAAAATAATTATAAATGATAAAATTACTGAAAACTTATCTGAATTACTTTCGGAAAATTCTAATATTTTTATAAAATCTTACGGAAATGGTCGCATATCAACTGCATCTTTTCGTGGTGCCGGAGCGTCGCACACTAAGGTTTTGTGGAACGGAATAAATATAAATTCTGTCATGCTTGGACAGGTAAATTTTTCGCAAATTCCAAATTATTTTATAGATGAAATAAGTTTATATCACAGCGGAAGTATTTTTAATAATAGCGGTTCTTTGGGAGGAAGTATTTTTTTAGAAAATAAAATAAATTGGAATAATGATTTTAATTTTGATTTCTCGCAGGAATTTGCAAGTTTTCAAACTTATAATTCTTTTTTATCTTTTTCTTATGGGAATAAGAAATTTCAAAGTCGGACAAGAATAATTTATGAAATATCAGAAAATAATTTTTCTTTCGATGATGATTTTGGAGAACAAAAAATACAAGAAAATAATAATTTTTTTCAAAAAGGAATTTTACAAGAATTTTATTTGAAAAATAATAATAATTATTTTTCCTTGAAATTTTGGGCACAAAATAATAAAACTCAAATTCCGCCGTCAGAAAAAGAGATTCAAAAACAAGATATTTTACGTTTTATTTTTGAATGGAAAAATTATATGAAAAAATTAATTTTTAAAACAAAAGTCGCTTACACTTACGATTTTATGAATTATAAAAATGAAAATAATATTATAAAACCAATAAATTCGAATAATTTAATTAACAGCTTTTATAATTTTTTTGATATAAATTATAATTTTAATAAAAATTTAAAATTAAAAACTGGAATAAATTTATTTTATCATCAAGTTGAAACAGGAAATTATAAATCAACAAAAGAAAGAGTTAATATATCTTCTTTTTTAGGAATTAATTATTTATTTTTCAAAAAATTACAAACATCTTTTTTTATAAAAAAAGAAATAATTGATAAAAATTTTTCTCCTTTAATACCGTCTATGAGTTTTAATTATAAAATTTTTGAAAATAAAAAATTTGAAATGGATTTTAAATGCAATTTTACGAGAAATTATAATTATCCAACTTTAAATGATTTATATTGGTTTCCAAATGGAAATGCAAATTTAAAAGCAGAAAATGGTTTTTCTTATGAAAATGGCATATTTCTGAAAAAAAATTTTTTCAAAAATATGAGCGTTTTTTTGGAAACAACTTATTTTTATTCTAAAATAAATGATTGGATTTTATGGAATGCTTTAAATTCTGAAATTTGGACACCGGAAAATTTAAAAAAAGTTGAACGAAAAGGAATAGAAAATTCTTTGAAAATTGATTTTAAAATTAAAAATTTAAATATTTTCTTTAAACATACAAATTCTTATGTTAATTCAAAAAATTTAAAAAAATTTAATGATTTTGATAACTCTTTGAATAAACAATTAATTTATGTTCCAAAATTTATTTTTAATAATTTTGTCCATTTTTCATATAAAAATAATTACATATCTTATTCTAATCAATTTTCTGATTTAATTTACACAAGCTCAGACAATGAAAATTTTTTACCATCTTATTTTATTTCTAATTTAAAAATTGGAAAAAAATTTATTTTTAAAAATAAATTTTTATTTATCAATTTTAAGATTAAAAATTTATTTAATAAAAATTATCAAGTTGTAGAAAATTATCCTATGCAAAAAAGAAATTTTCATTTTATTTTACAAATAAATTTTTAAAATTTTAAAAATTATTTTTGAAAAAATTTCGTTTAAGAGGAAATATTTTTTATTTAAATAAATATTTTTTTTAAATTATTATACTATGAAAATAAAAATTTTGTTTATAAATTTCTTTTTCGCTTTTATTTTTTCCTATGGACAAAATGATAATCCAATTATGGTTATTAATACACAAGGACATACTGGAATGATACGAAATTTGAGTTTTACTCCGGATGGAAGCAGTTTAATTTCTATTAGCGAAGATAAAACTATACGTTTTTGGAATATGCAAACAGGATTTTTAGAAAGAACTCTCAGAGGACAACTTGGAGACGGAGTTGATGGTATGCTTTATTCAAGTGCTATTTCCAATGATGGTTTATATTTTGCCATTTCTGGCTATCCTTCAACTTACGGCATTAGAACATTTAATTTAAGAACAGGCGAACAAACGAAAACTTTAAAAGGAAATACAGATGTAATTAATGATTTATGTTTTTCTCCTAATGGTAGTTTTTTAGCAAGTGCTTGCTCTGATAATATAGTTAGAATTTGGCGTTTAGATGAAGAAGGTTTATTGAAAGAAAAAAGTGATATTGTTTTACAAGGTCATTATGCTCCGGTTTATAGTGTTGCTTTTTCTCCGGATAATAAAAAATTAGTATCTGCTTCTTTTGATAATACTTTGAGGTTGTGGGAATTAGATGAAAATGACAATTTTATTTTAATAGCAATTATGGTTGAACATTTTGCAGAAGCAAGAAAAGTAATTTTTTCTCCGGATGGAAAATATATTTTTTCAGGTGGTTTTGATGGTAGGGTTCTTATGTGGGATAATGAAGGTAATTTTATCAAAGAAATTACTGCTATGGGAATTAGAGTTCAAACTCTTTCTGTTTCACCTGATGCAACAAAATTACTTGTTCATGGTTCACAAGGAATGCTTGGAAGCATTTTTGAAATACCGTCTGGAGATTTAGTTTCTACTTTTAAAAAACATAATAACACAGTTTTAACTTCTATTTTTTATAATAATGACATAGCTATTACAGCCGGAGGAAATGATAAAGACATCTATATTTGGAATATTCATAATGGAAATGTTTTAAAACATATTAAAGGAAAAGGTAAAAGTGTTTGGTCAGTTGCTTTTTCCAAAAAAGGCTTAAAATTAGCTTTTGGAAATTCTAATCCTACAGGTTTTTTAAAAGATTGTCCATTGGAGCGCTCCTTTGATTTAAAAAAATTTAAAATAAGGGATAAAAAATTAAAAACAAAAAATTTCACTTTGACAAAAACAATGATAGGTGGAAAAGTCATAAAACACACAGATGCATACACCATAAAAAACACAGAAAAAGAAATTATTTTTAATGATAGAGAAAAAGATGGTTTAATTCGTTCTTATACTCTTTCTAAGGATGGAAATATTATTGTTGGAAGTAGTTTTTCTCTAAAAAAATATAATTATAATGGTGATTTATTAAAAGAATTCAAAGGTCATACAGGTATTATTTGGTCTGTTTCTCTATCTAAAAATAATAAAATTTTAGCTTCGTCAAGTGCTGACCAGACAATAAAATTATGGAACTACAAAACAGGAGAGAATCTTGCTACGTTCTTTTTTTCGTCAAAAAATGAATGGATATGTTTAACTCCACAGGGATATTATTACACTTCAGAAAAAGGCGAAAAATTTATTGGTTGGCATGTTAATCGCGGAGTAGATCATCTTGCAGAGTTTTTTCCAATAGAAGATTTTAAAAATATTTATTATAAACCAGATTTAGTAAAAAAAATAATATTATCTGGTTCTTTTAAAAAAGCAGTTCGTTCATTTAGCAATGAATTTTAAATTTAAAAAAAAAAAATTTTTTTTAAAAATGACCAAATTTTTAATTTTTAAAAAATGCCATTTTTTTTAATTTAAAAAAAAATCAAGATATAGAAACCTAATTTTTATTTTTTTCTTAATTTTTTTCTTCAATTTTTTTTTTTTAATAATTAAAAAAACATAAAATTTTAACATTTTTTCTTCAAATTTTTTTTTAATAATTCAAAATCATAAAAATTTTAGTATTTTTTCAAAAAATTTTTTTTTTTAATAATTAAAAGCATAAAAATTTCGGCATTTTTTAAAAAATTTTTTTTTAATAATCATAAAAATTTCGGCGTTTTTTTGAAAAAACTTTTTTTATTATTATAAAAAAATCATTAAAATAATTGGTTTTTTTGAAAAATTTTTTTTTAATAATTCAAAATCATAAAAATTTCGGCGTTTTCTTGAAAAAATTTTTTTTAACATTGTAGGTTAAAAAAAACCTCCAATGTTGTTTTTTTTAAAATATTAAAATTTTGGACGTTTTTTGAAAAAAATTTTTTTTATTGAAAATTAAAATATTTGAAATTTTGGACGTTTTTTGGAAAATTTTTTTTAAATTGAAAATTAAAATATTTAAAATTTTGGACGATTTTTGAAAAAAAATTTTTTTTTAATAAATTTTTAAATTTTTAAGAAATAAAAATTTATTTTTATTTCTTAAAAATTTAAGAAATTTAATTATTTGTGATTTTTATATTTACAATTTCTGAACGACTTCCAACACGAATTGGCATAACTGCAGTTCCAAATCCAGAAGAAATATAAAAATTTGTATTTTTCTTTTTCAAATGTCCCCAGTCTTCTTCAAAAAGTAAACCCGTTATATAATTAAAAGGAAAAATTTGTCCATTGTGTGTATGTCCGGAAAATTGTAAATCTACATCATATTTTGCTGTTTCTTCCAATTTATATGGTTGATGGTCTAATAAAAATACAGGAAATTTAAAATCTACATCTTTTGTTAATTCTTTCAAGCTTTTTCTTTTTTTATCAAAAGTTTTTTCCAATTGAATGTCGTCTCGTCCAATAATATAAAATTTATCATCTACTTTTACAGTGGTATCTCGCAACATATTAATTCCTTTTTCTTTAAAAAAATCTAAATCTTCATAAGCTTTACTAATATATTCGTGATTTCCGAGACAAGAATAAACACCATATTTTGGTTTTAATTCTTTAAAATTATCCAATAATTTAAAATATTTTACAACTTTCAAATTATCGTCTATTAAATCGCCGCCCAAAATAATTAAATCTGGATTTTGCTCTTTTATAAGACTTATCAACAATTTTGTTTTAAGTTCATTTACCATTGTCCCCAGATGAATATCACTCACCGCAACAACATTTAAAGTATTAAAACCAAGTTGTTTTTTATTTATTGAAATTTCAATGTTTTTAACTTTTGGAATTATCGCATTATAATAACCAATAACATTTATTGCAGAAATAAGAATTATAGAAATTAAACCAATTAAAGATTTTGCTTTTTGATAATCTTCTGTAATAAATTTAGGATAATAAGGAATAATATAATTTATTAGACGAAGTAAATCGAAAAAAGCTACAAAAAGAAGTGCATAAAAGAAAAAACCTGAACTTATCGCTCCTATTCTTACAAAAGAATTGCTAATAAAACCTATGGAATAATTTTCAATTGATTTGCCAAGAAAAAAAGATGCAAGTAAAATTATATAAAATATCAAAAATAATTTTGAATTTAGAAAATCACTTTGAAAAGCTTGTGTTATTCTTGTATAAATATAATATCCGGATAAACCGAATATCATCAAAAAAACTAAAATCGCAATTATCATTTTCATAAAAATTTATTATTTTATTTCAACTTCGCAAGAATCTCCCATACAATTAGGCTTTTCTTCTGGTTCTTTTAATAATTTTATTTTGATAAAAAAATGATATAATTTGCAACCTACACAAATTCCAAATGCTGTTTCAAAATATAATAAAACAAGGCAAATTAAACACAAAAAACAAACTGCTTGAAAATATGATGAATCATTTATTAAAAATAAAGATAAAATAAATATCGTAATAGATAAGATTAAACCTAAAGACCAAGCAAATTTCTTCTGCACAGCACCGATTGGAAGCGGCGATTGTTTATTAACAAATAAATAAGCAAGCAATAATGTTGGCGAATATTTAGGATTTATAAATATTCCGATGATAAAATTTATTGCAAGAAAACCAGCAATGTAAGGAATGATTTCAAATTCATCCAAAATAAAACCATTAATAGATGCGATTGTACCCATTAAAAACATTATGCCTGCACTTGCACGCATACTTCTTTCATCAAGGACTTTATAATTGTGTCCGTCAATGTATTCTCCAAAACTTATTATAGACATATTTTTTTTTTATAAAAATACAAATTTAAAATAATTTTTATTATTTAATAATTTTTTATTAAAAAAAAATATTTTTGTAAAAATTTAAATTTTTTTTTAAATGTTAAAAAAAGAAATCGTAATTAAATTTACTAAATCGAAAGATATTGAAAAAGACGAAGAAAAATCAATAAAGTCTTGGTTTGATGAATTCGCGGAATCAAAAAATGTAAAAATTTCTTGGACTTCAAAAAATATAAAAATAATAGATTTTTATATTTTTAGATTTGAATCTATAATTTCAAACACAAATATTGAATTGTTGAAAAACTTAGAGAAGACAAAAAATAATAATGTTATTGTTTGTTTTAATTCCAGTTTATCAACAGAAATTAAAAATTATAATAATTTTAAAAAAAAGTTCCAATTAAAAAAAATGATAGAAAATTCAAGATATTTTAATTTAATAAAAATTAAATATTTTGAAGATAATTTAAAAATTGAATTTTTAAAATTTTTTGAAGATTTTTTAATAAAAAATGAATTAGATGAGCTATTAAAAATTCTCGTAAAAAATAAAAATTTAAAAAATGATGGAGATTTTTTATTTAAAATTGGAGAACTTTATTATGAATTAAATATTCATAAAAAAGCTTTTGATTTTTTCAAAAAATCTATGAATTTTTTAGAAGAAAATTCAAAAAATAAATTTTTTATTTATCAAAACTTATCTGATATTTATAAAGAAAAATCTGATTTAAAGAATGCTTTGAAATATGGAAAATTATCTAATAATTTTCTTTTAAATAATTCTAAAATGAATAATTCTGAAATAATTTATTGTTATAATAATTTGGGAGATATTTATTTAATGAATAAAAAATATTTAAAAGCAATTTTATTTTTTGAAAAATCTATAAAAATTTTAGAAAAAGAAAAATTACAAACAGAACTTTATTTTATTTACGATAAAATAGTTTCTTGTTATTACAAATTAGACGATTTACAAAATCAATATAAATATTTAAAAAAAGCCTTAGATTTTCAAATAAAATTTTCTAAAAACAAAATAAATTCAAAAATTGCTTTTTTTTATGACAGGTGTGGAAATTTAGCTTCACAACTTAAAGAAGATAAAAATGCTTTAAATTATTATCTTAAAAATTTGGAGATTATGGAAAAAATTTTACATCCGAATCATTCCGCTTTATCCAGTTTTTATAATAAAGTAAAAAATGCTTATTTTTCTTTGAAAAAATTTGATAAAGCTTTAAAATATTCTTTGCGAGAATTAGGTTATGATATAAAAAATTTATCAGAAAAACATCCAGCATTAGCAAGTTCTTATAATGATGTCGGCGAACATTATTTTTATTTAAAAGATTATAAAAATGCCTTAGAAAATTATTTAAAAGCATTAGAAATTATTGGAAAACCAGACTCAAGAGAATTAAGTTTTTATTATGTAGATGTGATAAAAACTTATGAAAAATTAAAAGATTTTGAAAATGTTTTAAAATATGAGTTAGAATTTTTATCTGAAATACCTTTTCTCGAAAGAGAAAATGATATGGAATTATCTTTATTATGCAATTCCATTGCAAAAAAATTTTCTCATAAAAAAGATTTTGAATTAGCAATAAAATATAATTTGAAATCTATAAAATCAATAAAAAATAGTCCTGAAATTGATAAAAATGTTTTGGCTTTTTATTATAAAAGTCTTAGCGAAAATTATATGGAAATAAAGAATTATGATAGAGCTTTAAAATATGTTTTAATAGCTTTAAAATTTCTAAAAAAATATAATTCTAATGAATATAAAACGATGGTAGAATTTCATAATGCAATTAGTTTTAATTATTTTAGAATTGGTGAGAGTAAAAATTCTTTATTTCATTTGAAAGAAAGTTTAAAAATTGCTAAAAAAGTTTATGATAAAAATGATTATAGTATTTTTTCCATTTATGGTTATTTAAAAGTAGTTTATGAAAAAATTGGAGATTTAAAAAATTCCAAAATAGTTCAGAAAATTATTGACGATATTAAGAAAAAATAAATTTAAAATAAAAAAAATAATATTTTTGTAAAAATTAAAAGAAATTAAAAAATGTCTCAAAATTTTGGTAAAATTATTCAAATTATAGGTCCAGTTATTGATTGTTCTTTCGAAACAAAAAATGCAAAACTTCCAAACATTCTTGATGCTTTAGAAATAAGAAAAGATAATGGTGAAGTGCTTATCATTGAATGTCAGCAACATATAGGAGAAAATACAATTAGAGCTGTTGCGATGGATTCCACTGATGGACTTCGCAGAGGAATGAAAGTTTTTTCAAAAGGTAAACAAATTAGTATGCCTGTTGGCGAACAAGTTAGAGGTCGTTTATTAAATGTTATTGGTGATTCAATAGATGGAATAGGAGATTTAGATATGAAAGGTGCTTATCAAATTCATAATTCGCCACCTATTTTTGAAAATTTATCTACTGAAACAGAGATTTTGTTCACTGGAATAAAAGTAATTGACTTATTAGAGCCATATTCTAAGGGTGGAAAAATAGGTTTATTTGGTGGTGCAGGAGTTGGAAAAACGGTTTTAATTCAAGAGTTGATCAATAATATTGCAAAAGGTTATGATGGTTTATCTGTTTTTGCAGGTGTTGGTGAGCGAACAAGAGAAGGAAATGATCTTCTAAGAGAAATGATAGAATCTAAAATTGTAAAATACGGTGATGAGTTTCTCGAAAATATGGATAAAGGCGGTTGGGATTTATCTAAGGTAGATAAAGAAGAGTTGAAAAAATCACAGGTAACTATGGTTTTTGGACAAATGAATGAGCCTCCGGGAGCAAGAGCAAGAGTTGCACTTTCTGGTTTAACCATAGCGGAAAATTTTAGAGACGGCGATAAAGACGCAAAAAAAGGAAATGATATTTTATTTTTTATAGATAATATTTTCCGTTTTACGCAGGCAGGTTCAGAAGTTTCGGCTTTGCTTGGACGTATGCCTTCGGCAGTTGGTTATCAGCCTACTCTTGCTACAGAAATGGGTTTTATGCAAGAGCGAATAACTTCAACAACAAGAGGTTCTATTACTTCTGTTCAGGCAGTTTATGTTCCTGCAGATGATTTAACTGACCCAGCACCAGCGACAACTTTCGCTCACTTGGACGCAACAACTGTTCTAAGTAGAAAATTAGCTTCACTTGGAATTTATCCCGCTGTTGACCCATTAGATTCAACTTCAAGAATTTTAACTCCGGAAATTGTTGGAAAATCTCATTACGATACGGCTCAGAAAGTAATTTTAATATTGCAACGTTATAATGAATTATTAGATATTATTGCAATTCTCGGAATGGACGAATTATCAGAAGAGGATAAATTAGTTGTTCACAGAGCCAGAAGAGTTCAAAGATTTTTGTCTCAGCCATTTCATGTTGCAGAGCAATTTACAGGTATTCCGGGAACTTTTGTATCAATAGAAGATACAATTAAAGGTTTTAATTTGATTTTAGATGGTAAAATGGACGAATATCCAGAAGCATCTTTTAATCTTGTTGGAACTATAGAAGAAGCGGTGGAAAAAGGTAAAAAAATGTTAGAAGAAGTATCATAAAAAAATTTATAAAATTATGTTTTTAGAGATAATTACTCCGGATAAAAAGATCTTTGAAGGAGAAATAAAATTAATACAAATGACTGGAATTGATGGTTCTTTTGAGATTTTGAAAAACCACGCTCCTATAGTTTCAATTTTGGAAAAGGGCAATATAAAAATTTTAGACGAAAATGATAAAAAATTTTTTTTTGAAATTGATGGCGGCGCAATAGAAGCAAAAAATAATAAAATTATTGTGCTTGCTGATAATTTTTAAATAAAAAGAATAATGGAATATTTAAATATTTCATTATTCTTTTTTTAATTAAAAAAAATTTTTTTCAAAAATCGTCCAAAATTTTAATGTTTTTTTTAAATTGAAATTCTAAGTACACGACAAAAGTTTAAAAATGTTTATTTTTACTTTTTTTGCTGTGTTTAATAATTGATTTGTAATTTGATTTAATCCGAAATAAATATTGTGATTTCTTTTCTTTTATGTTTTTTAGTTTTTATTTTTTTTCCATTTTTGGATGTTTTAATGATTTTTTAAAATTAAAAAAAAATTTTTTTTTCAATAAAATGCGGATTTTTAATGATTTTTTAAAATTAAAAAAAAATTTTTTTTTCAATAAAATGCGGATTTTTTAATAATTTTAAAATTCAATAAAATGCGGATTTTTTAATAATTTTAAAAATTGAAAAAAAATTTTTTTTTCAATAAAATGCGGATTTTTAATGATTTTTTAAAATTGAAAAAAAATTTTTTTTTCAATAAAATGCGGATTTTTAATGATTTTTTAAAATTAAAAAAAAATTTTTTTTTCAATAAAATGCGGATTTTTTAATAATTTTAAAATTTTAAAATTAAAAAAAAATTTTTTTTTCAATAAAATGCGGATTTTTTAATAATTTTAAAAATTAAAAAAAAATTTTTTTTTCAATAAAATGCGGATTTTTTATTATTTTAAAATTAAAAAAAATTTTTTTTTAATTAAAAAATTATAATTATAATTGTAAAAAAATTAAAAAATGCCAACATTAACAAGAATTAAAGGTTTTATTATTAGAATGTTTTATAAAGATCATCCCCACCACATTTTCATGTAAATAATAATGAAAGAAATGGTATTTTTGATTTAAAAAATTTGAATATGTTTCAAGGAAATCTTTCGGAGAAAGAACAAAGAGAAATTAAAAAATGGGCATATAACAAACAAAATAAATTAAAAAAAATGTGGGAAACTCAAGAAATTACAAAATTAAATTAATTAATTTAATCATGAAATATCCTCGTATAAATTATATAGAAATATTAGAAAATTATAAAATTTTTGTTATTTTTAATAATGGACAAATTAAAATTTATTCAGTTTCTAATTTATTAAATGAAAAACCATTTACGGCATTTAGAGATAAAAATTTATTTCTAAATGCTAAAAAAGAACAAAATGGTTATGGAATTATTTGGAATGATGAAATAGATATAAGCGAATACGAAATTTGGAAAAATGGAAAAAATATTATAAACTTAAAAAATCTTTAAATTTAAATTAAAAAAAAATTTTTTTTCAATAAAATGTTATTTTTTAATGTTTTTTAAAAATTAAATAAAAAAATTATTTTTTATTTATTTTTTTTAAATTTGCAATTTATTTATATAAAAATAAATAAAATCAAGAAATCAAATTTTTAAATTTAAAAACATAATATTATGCAAATATACAAAATAGCGGATCAAGAATTAGATTTAAAAAAATTAATTAATGAACAAAGAAAAGAACCAATTATTTTAAAAAATAATTCTGGTAACAGTTTTCTATTAATGCCGTTTTCGGAAAATAAAATGAATGATATTTTTCTTATGCTTTATAAATCGTTTGAAGATTTGAATAAACCTTCATTTGAAAAATCTCAAAAGAAGAAAAAATACAAAATGACCGGCAAAGAATTTATTGAAAAATGGAGTGGAACATTAAACGAGAATGATATTGAAAACTGGAAAGAAGACAGATATAAATATTTAATGGATAAACACAAATGAAAAAATTATATAAGGTATATTTTGATACAAATATTCTTTTAGATTTTGCATTAAAACGCAAAAAATTCAATACCGTTGCCGCACAATTCATTATATTATTTCAAAACATAGAAACAGAACATTAGCATTAGAATTTGTTAATGATCTAATGAATATTTTTGAAATCGCAGAATTTGATAAAAAAATTATTCAAAATGCTTTAAACTCTGATTTTAAAGATTTTGAAGAAGTTTTCTGCAATTGATTCCAATGTAGATATCATTGTTACAAGAAATATCAAAGATTTTAAAACTTCGCAACTAAAAGTATATAAACCAGAACAGTTTATCAAATATTTTTAACGAAAATCTTAAAACATTTTCAAACATTGGTGTTAAAAAAAAAACTCCAATCCAGTGTTAAAAAATTTTTTTCAAAAATCGCCCAAAATTTTAAGATTTTTAAAAAAACAACATTGGAGGTTTTTTTTTAAACCTCCAATGTTTGATGTCGAAACATTGGAGGTTAAAAAAAAAACCTCCAATGTTTTATTTGAATTAAAAAAAATTTTTTTGAAAAAAATGTCCAAAATTTTAAGATTTTTAAAAAAACAACATTGGAGGTTTTTTTTTAAACCTCCAATGTTTGATGTCGAAACATTGGAGGTTAAAAAAAAAACCTCCAATGTTTTAAAAAATTTTTTTTTCAAAAAAACGTCCAAAATTTTATGATTTTTTATTTGAATTAAAAAAAAATTTTTTTTCAAAAATCGTCCAAAATTTTAAGATTTTTTATTTCAATTAAAAAAAAATTTTTTTTTCAAAAAATGCCTAAAATTTTAATGTTTTTTAATCTCAAAATTAAAAAAATTTTTTTCAAAAAACGCAATTATTTTAATGAATTTTATAATTAAAAAAAAAAAATTAAATTTGTTTTTTTATAAAAAATTAAAAAATGTTTAATTTATATTTGAATAATTACCGAAATTTTGTCAATCAAAAATTTGAGTTTTCTCGTTTTAATATTCTCATAGGTGAAAATAGTTCTGGAAAAAGTTCTATTTTAAAATTTCTTTTGATGCTCAAACAAAGCCTACAACAAAATGAGTTAAATTTAAAATTTAAAGGTAATTTAGTAGATTTAGGTAAATATACAGATGTTATTCATCAACATAAAGAAAATAAAAAAATAACATTTGGGTTTGAATTAGGAGAAGAATTTGATATTTTTTTTGAGAAAAATTTATTAAGAAATTTTCCTAAAGAAGGAGATATTTCTGAATATAAAAAAATCTTGCAAAATATTTTTTTTGGAGAAAAAACTTTTATTTCTTTTATTTTAGATAGAAATCTAAATTCTCATAAATCTATTGAAATTAAAATTAAAAATAAAAAAGTTGGTGAAATAGAAATTAAATTTCGAGATAATATTAATAATATTTTTGCTGAGCAACATCAGGCAGATATTACTTTTAAAAATAATAAAGGTAAGTTTATTATACATAAAAAATTATCCTATCAAAAACATGCTTTTTTAGCATTTTTCTCATTTAGAGAAATAGAAACAAATGATATAAATAAGCAATATATAAATTATTTATCTCTTTCTTTCACTTATCTAATGGGATCAATTTTTAATATTCAATATATCAATCCTATAGAATCAAGTCCTGAAAGAATTTTTTTAGAAGAAGACAATAAAGGTTTAGTACCAGTCAGAAATTTAAAAGATGTCATAAATATTTTAAATGATACTTCTATTGAAGATAGAGATTTATTATTGAATAAATTAAATAAAATTTTACAAGATTTTGGAATTATTAAAGATTTAAAAGTAATCAAAGCAAGTAATATAAGTGTTTTTGAATTACAAGTAAAAACTGTAAATAGTAATATTTGGTGTAATATTATGGATGTTGGTTATGGTGTAAGTATGCAAATTCCTATATTTTTTCAAATTATAATCTCTGAATTTTCAACAAAAAAACAAGAAATAATATCTGAACTATTTACAGAAAAAGTTGAAACTATTTTAATTGAGCAACCGGAAATACATATTCATCCAAAGTTACACGCAAAATTTATAGAAACCTTAGCGAAAATTGAAAAGAAAAATACTTATATTATAGAAACACATAGCGAACATATTATTAGAATGTTGCAAGTGCTTGTTAAAAATAAAACGCTTAAATCTTCCGATGTTTCCATTCATTATTTTAAAAATGGAAAAGATAAGTTTGATGTCAGCAAACACGAAATTGAAGAAACAGGAATGTTAAAACCTTGGCTACCAGAAGAGTTTTTTGACAATTCTTATCATTTATCTTTACAACTTTTAGACTAAAAAAAATGGACGTTTTATTGCACATAGATATTATTGCTCAATATTTTAAAAATAAATTATCTGTTGATATTTTTAATGAAGAATTTATTTTAATTAAAAATTTTTTTGAAAAAAATGATGATAATTTTAAAATTATTTTAACACAAAATATAATTCAAAATGTAAAAAAAAGTTTGAAAAACCATTATGCGTCATCGTCCACGCTTGATTTCGGAAATCAAGCGTGGACGATGACGCATAATGGATTAATACAGAAAAAATTTTCTATGAATAATTAAATTTTAATTTAAAAATATTTTTTTTAATTGTGAACATATTTAAAAAATAAATATTATGATAACAAATAATTTTTTCCAAGATTTTGATTTTCAGATTTTAAATTCTAATGATTTCAAAGAAGATGCGGTTAGAGAAGAATTAATTAACCCTATTTTAAAAAAATTAGGATATAAGGCTTACGGAAATAATAGAATAATTTACAGTAAAACGCTTTCACATCCTTTTGTAAAAATAGGCTCGGGAAAAAGAAAAATAAATATTATTCCAGATTATTTATTTTCTGTAAATGACCAATATACTTGGGTACTTGACGCAAAAGCTCCAAATGAAAAAATTATAAATAGTGATAATGTTGGGCAAGTTTATTCTTATGCAATTCACCCAGAAAGAAAAAGAACCATTATTATTTTTTCAGCTTAACAAAATTGATAAACACTGGAACGAAATACAAAAATTATTATCTCCGGATATTTTTACAGAAAAACAAATTAAAAAAAAAGAAAAAAAAGAAGAAAAGAAAAATAATAATTTTAATTATTTAGATTGTAAATTACCGAAATCTATTAAAGTAAAAAAACAAGCTGTAAAACGACATTATGGCGTACATGGTTATTTTACAAGACAAAGTTGGGATATTTTACAACATTATATTAAAAATTTCACCAAAAAAGGAGATCTTATTTTAGATAGTTTTGCCGGAACCGGAGTAACTGCGATAGAGGCTTTGATGCTCGAAAGAAAAGCAATTAATATAGATTTAAATCCGATGGTTATTTTTTTAACTAAAGCTTTAACTATTCCTGTTGATTTCGAAATTTTACAAAAAGAATTTGAAATAATAAAAATTGCTTTTGAAAAAGATTGTCCAGAAACAAATGAAGAAATTGAAATTTCTTTAAAAAAATACCCCTTTCCTCAAAAAAAAATTTTTTCTAAAGGTGCTGATGTAAAAGATGTAGAATATTTTTAACATTTCATAACTCAAAAAGAGGAGGAGGTCATCCAGGAGCATTTCGTTATTATCGTTATCGTATTGCTCCAAATCCATATTTATTAGATTTATCTTCACTTTTTGTTTCTCGTTATAAAAAAATTATAAAAGCGAAAAAAGAGATTTTACCTTTTATTAATAAAAAAACGATAAAAAATTTACAAATTTACAAAGGTAGTGCTACGAATTTAGAAAAAATAAAAAATGAAAGTATTGACTATATTTATACTGACCCCCCTTATGGCTCAAAAATACATTATTTAGATTTGTCTGTAATGTGGAATGCTTGGCTTGATTTAGAAGTCAGCGAAAAAGACCGCAATTTAGAAGCAATAGAAGGCGGAAGTAAAAATAAAAGCAAAGATGAATATGCCGAATTACTGCAAATTTCTATTAAAGAAATGTATAGAGTTTTAAAATTTAATCGTTGGATGTCTTTTGTTTTTGCTCATAAAGACCCACATTATTGGCATATAATTGTAGATACTGCCCAGAAATGCGGTTTTGAATATATTGGCGTTGTGAAACAATCCAATGGACAAACGAGTTTTAAAAAACGTCAAAATCCTTTTTCGGTTTTGTCTGGTCAATTAATTATTAATTTTATCAAAAAAGAGCGTCCTTTATCAATTAATAAAATTAAATTAGGTGAGATTTATGATTTGGTTATAAATACTATAGAAAATATTATAGCCACCAATGACGGAGCTACCATAGAAGAAATTAATGATGAGTTAATTATCATGGGTTTAGAACATGGTTTTTTGCATATTTTAAGCAAAGAATATAAAGATTTAACGCCGATTTTGGTTTCAGAATTTGATCATAACCAAGAAACAGAAAAATTTTATATTCGTAAAAACAGCAAATTTAAAAGTAAAATACCTTTAGATATGCGTATTAAATATTTTCTTTTTTCTTATTTTAAACAAAAAGAACGAGAAGATATTTATCCGACAACAGATAATATAATTTTGGATATTATGCCGCTTCTACAAAATGGAATTACTCCGGATGATCAAACAATTTTAATTATTTTACGTTCCTTAGCAAATCCAATGAAAGATAATAAATGGAAATTAAAAGAAAAAGACCAGATAAAAATTTTTTTTTGAAAAAACGGCGATTATTTTAATGATTTTTGATAATTAAAAAAAAATTTTTTCCAAAATTCGTCCAAAATTTTAATGTTTTTAAAATTTAAAATTAAAAAAAATTTTTTTTCAAATTCGTCCAAAAATTTAATGTTTTAAAAATTAAAAAAAATTTTTTCAAAAAAATGACCAAAATTTTAACATTTTTAATTTCGAAAATAAAAAATGTTAAAATTTTTTTTCAAAAAAATGACCAAAATTTTCAATTTTTTTAAATGTTCAGAATGTCAGAGCAATTAATTTTTTTTCATTAAGTATAATGTTCCTTTATTTTTTCCAATTGTTTTCAATATTTTTTCATTTCTTAGATAGCTCAAATCCTTTTTTATTGTATTACGTGAAAATCCCTTTAAATGTTTCATTAAATCACCAATTTTCATAGGTTGATATTTTATTATCAAATTTTTTATTAATTTTTGTCTATGGTTTAAATATATTTTTGTATCCCTGTAAATTTCATATTTTTTTTCTAATCTCTTAATTAGAATTCTCATACTGTCTAAAAAATATAATATCCAATTATCTATTTTTTCCTTATCTGTATATCTGTTTTTTTGCCCTTCCATTAGAGTTTTATAATAATTTTTTTTACTGTCTTCAATTACTTTTTCAAAGGAAACATACTGCACAAATAAATATTCTTGTTGTAATAATAAAAATGTTGTTAATAATCTTGATAATCTACCATTTCCGTCTTGAAATGGGTGAATTGATAAAAATTCATAAACTAAAATTGCAATTATTATCAAAGGATGATTTTCTGCTTCGAAAAAATTGTTATTTGTCCAAAGTATTAAATCCGACATTTCTTTATCAACCAAATGAGGTTCTGTTGTTTTAAAGATAATTTTTTGAGTTCCGTCCGGATAAGTTGCAACAACTTTATTAGTCAATTGTTTATACTTGCCTTTGTGTCTTTCATCTTTATGACTGTATTTTAATAAAATACTGTGTAATTGTTTTATGAAATTTTCACTTAGTTCTATATTTTCATAATTGTCAATTACAATATCTAAGCTTTCCCAATAACCGATAACTTCTTGTTCATCTCTTGTTTTTAATTTGTCAATATTGATTCTAGTAACAACTTTTGCAATTTCTTTGTCTGTTAATTTGACACCTTCAATTCTTGTTGAAGAGCCAATACTTTCAATTGTTGCAATTTTTCGTAACTCTTGCAAATGGCGATTTTCTTTTGTTTCTATGATATTCCATTTTCCTTTGAAAGTATCAATAAAACTTATTTTTTTCAATATCTGCTGACTTGTTTTAAGACTGAAATTTAATTTCTGATTTATCAAATTATCCATATTATATAGTATTATATCCAAAAATATTTTTGCAAATATATTATATATCCAAAAGGTATCCAAATTATATCCATAAAAATATTAAATTTTATCAGATTTTAATTTAAATCGTCAAAATTTTCAATTTTTAACGAAAAAAATTTTTCCAAAAAAACGCCCAAAATTTTAACATTTTAATTTAGAGTTAAAAAAATTTTTTCAAAAAAATGACCAAAATTTTAACATTTTAATTTTGAAAAAATTTTTTCAAAAAAATGACCAAAATTTTATAATTTATTTTTTAATAAGTTATCAAAATAATTTATTGTTTTTATCAAACCTTCTTCCAACTGAATTTTTGGTGCCCAGTTATTTAGATTTTTTTTTGCTAATTTAATATCTGGTTTTCTTTGCATAGGGTCGTCTTTTGGCAAAGGAAAATAAGTTATTTTAGAATTAGAATTTGTCAATTTTATAACTTTTTTAGCTAATTCCATAATGGTAAATTCATTAGGGTTTCCAATATTTACAGGACCAATAAATTCATCATTAGTATTCATCATTCTTATCATTCCTTCAACTAAATCGTCCACATATTGAAAACTTCTTGTCTGCAAACCATCACCGTAAATGGTAATATCTTCATTTTTTAAAGCCTGAATGATAAAATTAGAAACTACTCTACCATCTTTTTTATGCATACGAGGTCCATAAGTATTAAAAATTCTAACAATTTTAATTTTGACATTGTTTAATTGGTGATAATTCATAAATAAAGTTTCCGCACATCTTTTGCCTTCGTCATAACAAGCACGCAAACCAATAGGATTTACATTTCCCCAGTAACTTTCTTTTTGTGGATGAACTTTTGGGTCTCCATAAACTTCACTTGTTGAAGCTTGTAAAATTTTTGCTTTTTTTCGTTTAGCAAGTCCAAGCATATTTATCGCTCCCATTACAGAAGTTTTTACTGTTTTTATGCCGTTTTCTTGATAATGAATTGGAGACGCTGGACAAGCTAAATTATAAATTTGTTCAACTTCTGCATAATATGGCATAATAATATCATGTCTAACTAATTCAAAATAAGGATATTTTAATAAATGAACAATATTTTTTTTGTCTCCGGTAAAATAATTATCTAAACAAATAATATCATTTCCTTCGTTCAATAATCTTTCGCAAAGGTGCGAACCAACAAAACCAGAACCACCAGTAATTAAAATTTTTTTCATAATACAAATTTATTTTTTTTTTATTATTTAAAATAAAAAATTTTTTTTCAAAAAATGGCAATTATTTTAAGATTTTTTTCAAAAAAATGACAATTTTTTAATGATTTTTTATAATTAAAAAAAAATTTTTTTTCAAAAAACGTCCAAATTTTAATGTTTTTCAAATTAAATTAAAAAATTTTGGCTATCGAACCTTTTTGTGGAGGGAAATTTTTTCATAATAAAATTGTGAAAAATTTGTGTTTTTTTTTTAATATTTTTTAAAATTTTTTATTTCAAATCGTCACTAAAGCATTAAAAATCAATGCTTTGTAAAAAGATGCAACGAAATCATCGTGGACGATGAATCATTTTGTGTCCAAAATTTTAATATTTTTAAAATTAAAAATAAAAAAAATTTTTTCAAAATTCGTCCAAAAATTTAATGTTTTTAAAATTAAAAATAAAAAAAATTTTTTCAAATTCGTCCAAAAATTTAATGTTTTTAAAATTAAAATTTAAAAAAAAATTTTTTTCAAATTCGTCCAAAAATTTAATATTTTTTAATTTCAAAAATAAAAAAAATTTTTTTCAAATTCGTCCAAAAATTTAATGTTTTTAAATTTAAAAAATTTTTTTTTCAAATTCGTCCAAAAATTTAATGTTTTTAAAATTAAAATTTAAAAAAATTTTTTTTTTGAAAAATCCAAATATTTTTTAATCTCAAAAATCCAAATATTTTAATATTTTATTTCAAAAATAAATTTTTCAAAATTGCGTTTTTTTTTAATGTTTTTTCAAAATTTGGATATTTTTTTTAAAGCAAAATTTAAAATTTCTTTGTGGTCGAAAGCAAGTTCTTTTATGTTTTTTACAGCGACCCATTTTAAATTCATAGCATCATCTTTTGCTTTTGGAAATATTTTTTCTTTTTCTACAAAAGTAAAATAAACTATAGAAATTGTTCTTCCTCTTGGGTCTCTTTTCACTTTTCCAAAAGTCTTTAATTGTTTTAAATCAATATTTTCAATACTTGTTTCTTCTTTTAATTCTCTTAAAACTGCTTCTTTTAAATTTTCATCTTCATTAACAAAACCTCCGGGAAATGCCCAATAATATTGAAAAGGTGGATATTTTCTTTGTATAAGTAAAATCTCTAATTCATCATTTTTTTTAGAAAAAAGAATGGCATCTACTGTTACTGCTGGACGTGGATAATCATATTTATACATAATTTTGAAATTTTTTTATAATTATCAAAAAAAAAAAAATTTTTTGATAATTATAAATTTTAAATTATTTTAAAGAGTGAAATACTAAACCACTTCTTAATTTTGGCTCGAACCAAGTTGTTTTTGGAGGCATAATTTTATCATTATCAGCAATATCCATCAATTGTTTCATACTAACAGGATATAAAGCAAAAGCAACTTTCATCTCTCCAGAATCAACACGTTTTTTTAATTCACCAATTCCACGTATTCCTCCAACAAAATCTATACGTTTAGAACGTCTCAAATCTAAAATATTAAGATGTGGCTCTAAAATATGCTCATAAATACATAGAAAAATTATGTAATTTATTTGGTTTATATTCTTCTTTTTTTTCACAAATAACAAAATTTTCTTTTAATTTTGTTATAAATTCTTCATCAGACATTCCATTTAAATCTTTTACAACTCTATTGTAATCAATAATTGTAAGCTGACTTTCTGGAAAATTTACAGACATAAAAAAATTATATTCTTCATCTCCATTGTGATTTGGATTATTATTTTTTCTCTCTTCACCAACCAAAGCAGCAGCAGCAGTTCTGTGATGTCCATCAGCAACATAAACAAATGGAATTTCTTTATCAAAAATTTCCGTAATTCTTTTTATTGTTTTATCGTTATTAATAATCCAAAAATGATGTCCAACTTCATCGTCAGTTTTAAAATCATATTCTGCTTTTTCTTTTACCGTTTTTTCTATAATTTCATTAATTTCTTTATTATCCCTAAAAGCAAAAAATACTGGTTCAGCGTTTGCATCTGTATAACGAACATGATTCATTCTATCCTCTTCTTTATCTGGTCTTGTCAGTTCATGTTTTTTTATAATATTATTATTATAATCTTCAACAGAACTACACGCAACAATACCATATTGAGTTTTCCCCCACATAGTTTGTCCATAAATATAAAATTTATCTTTCTCATCTTGAAAAAACATCCCACTATCGACAAGAGATTTCAAATTTGATTTTGCTTTGTTGTAAAGAATTTCACCATGTAAATCTACATCTTTCGGAAGATCTACTTCTGGTTTTACAACATGTAAAAAAGAATGAGGATTTCCTTTTACTTCTTCTCTCGCTTCATCAGAATTTAGAACGTCATAGGGACGAGAAGCAATTTCATTTACATTATCCTTTTTAGGACGAAAACCTTTAAATGCTCTTAGAACAGCCATTTATAATTTTTTTAAATTTATTGAATTACAAAGATAATTATATTTTTAAAAATGAAAAAAAAAAAATTTTGAAAATATTTTTTTAAAATGAAATTTTTGTATATGGTAAAAGCTCCTTAATTTTTTGCATTTCATCTACATCAAAAAAATTTCCATATAATAATAATTCTTCTAAATTTTTTAGTTCAGAAATTTCTTCTGGCAATTTTTTTAGTTTATTATTTGCAATATAAAAAAATCTCAAATTCTTTAAAAACCCAATTTCATAAGGTAAAAATTTAATATAATTATTTAATAAATTTAAAGTTACAAGATTTTCTAAATCTCCAATTTCAAAAGGCAAAAAAGTAATTTGATTTTCATTAGCAATTAATTCTGATAGGTTTTCCATCTTACCAATTTCTTCTGGAAAGCTATGTAAATAATTATAACTTACATCAATAACTTCTAATTTTTTCATTTTTTCTATTGTTTTTGGAATTTCGTCCATTCGATTTCTTACAACAAATAATAATTTCAAATTTTTTAACTTTCCTATTCCATCAGGTAATTTTCTAATTCTATTTTCATTGAGATTTAAAAGTTCTAAATTCTTTAATTTTTTTATATTATCAGGCAAAATTTCAATTTTATTATCATAAAGATATAATTCTTTTAAATTTTTAAATTTTTTAATTTCGTTGAAAGTTTTTTCAAAATCTAAATATGGATTGTTTGAAATATCTAAAACCTCAATATTTTTTAATTTTCTTAATTTATTTGGATTAATAAGCATTGTGCTTGATAAAAGCAATTTTCTTAAATCTTGCAAATTTTGTAATTTTTCAAAAGCGTCTTCAAAATTTAAATTTTGATTTCCTCCAATATTTAAAGAGATTAATTTTTTTAATTTTGAAATATTAGAAGGTAAAGTATCTATAAAATTATTGAATAAATTTAGTTCTTTCAAATTTTGAAATTCACTTAAAATCTCAAAAACATCGGTAAAATTTAGTTTTTGATTTCCTGAAAGGTTCAAAATTTCTAATTCTTCAAAATGTAAAATTTCAAAATCTAAGGTATCAAAAAAATTATTGCTTAAATCTAACTCTTTTAAGTTTCCAAATTTATAAAGTTGTTTAGGAATTTTTCCAATTCCTGTTTCTTTTAAGGAGAAACGATAAACTTCTTCCGGATTTTTTAATCCTTCATTTATATTCTTATAAAGCTTTTCTTCCTGAGAAAATATTTGTAAAAAATAAACAAAAAAAGATAATGTTAAAAAAATTTTTTTCATAAATATTTTTTTGCAAAATAATAATTTTTTATTTTTATAAAAAAAACGCCATTTTTTCAAAAAATATTTTTCAAAAAAACGCTAAATTTTTAATGATTTTAAATTAAAATTTTTTTATTTGAAATTATTAAAAAAAAATTTTCCAAAAACGCCAAAATTTTTAATTTTTATTTCAAAAAATATTTTCCAAAAAACGCCAAAATTTTCAATTTATTTAAAAAAAAATTTTTCCCAAAAACGCCAAAATTTTTAATTTATTTAAAAAAATATTTTTCCAAAAAACGCCAAAATTTTTAATTTATTTAAAAAAATATTTTCCAAAAAAACGCCAAAATTTTTGATTTTTATTTCAAAAAAAATTTTTCCAAAAAACGCCAAAATTTTCATGATTTTATTTTTCAATAAAAAAATTTAAATTTATATCGTTTTTTATTTTTTTTTATTTTAAATAAAAATTATTTTTGTTTAAAATAAAAAAAATGAGCAGTTTAAAAAAAAAAATTTTTTCTTGGAAAGAATTTAAAATTAATAAAAAAATAAGAATAATAATATTTTTTATGAGCATTACACCTGTTCTATTTATGGCTTTTCTCGGCTATTATAGTGGAATAACAATGATAAATAAAGGATATTTTCAAGGATTGAATGTTATTAGAGATTCTAAAAAAGAGCTAATTGAAAATTATTTTAAAAATATTGAAAATTCATTAATCTATTTGTCTAAATATAAAAAAACTATAAATGCAATAAAAGATTTTAAAAAAGCAATTTCTTCTATAAAAATAAGAAATGATGAAGAATATAAAAAAGCAGAAAAAAATTTACATTATTTTTATAAAACAAATTTTTTACCGAGATTAAACGAAAAATTAGAAAAGAATAAAAATATTTATGATTTTCTTCCGAAAGACAGTACAACAGTAATTTTACAAAATTCTTATATTTTAAAAAATAAAAATAAAAATCATAAATTATATGATATTTATAATAATAAATATCATAAAACATTTGAAAATTTTTTCAATTTATTTGATTGTAGAGATGTTTTTCTAATAGATGCAAAAGATTTAAAAATTATTTATACTGTTTATAAAGAAACAGATTTTGCAAGGTCTTTAAAATCGGCAATTTTTTTTAAAAAAAATATAAAAGAAGTTTGTAAAAAGATAATTTCAAATCCAGAAAGAAATTCTTTTTTTATTAGCGATTTAAAAAGATATGAATTTTCATTTATGGAACCAGCATTTTTTATTGGAAGTCCAGTTTTTGACGAGAATGAATTAATTGGAATGATTATTTTTCAAATTTCTATGAAAAAAATAAATCAAATAATCGCTTCTGAAAATAAAAATTCTGAAGATATAGAAATTTCAATTTTAGGAGAAGATTTTAAAATTAGAGCAAATAATAAATATATTGAGGACCAAGACTTATATTTAGAAAAACTTGAAAAAACAAATTATAATAATAATATTATTAATAATATTAAAAAATATAAATCAAATGTTTTAATTCAAAAAATAGAAAATGAAAACTTAAAAAAGTTTTTAAATGGTAAAGAAAGAAACAAAATTATAAAAAATGACTTTGACAAAAATGTTTTTATTTCTTATTCTAATATAAAAATTGGAGAATTAAATTGGAAAATAATTGTAGAATTAGAAAAAGAAAAAACCTCTGAATATTTTTTTAAAGTGCGAACTTTTATTACTATAATTACTATTATTTTAATAATAATTATTTATTTTTTTACAAATATTTTTGTAAAAAAATTAGTTGAACCGATAATTCAATTAAAAGAAAATTTTATATTACTTTCTGATGGTAAATTTCCTAAGAAAATAGAGATAAAATATAATGATGAAATTGGAGAAACAATTAATGCTTTAAATGAATTATCAAATGGTTTAAAATTATCTGTTGATTTTGCAAATAAAATCGGAGAAGGAAAATTAGATGCCGAATATATCGTTTCAAAAGACGGTGATTTTGGAAATGCTCTTTTGCGTATGCGAGATAAATTAAAAATTGCAAAAAACGACGAAGAAAAAAATAATGAAGAAAAAAGAATACAAAAATGGATAAATGACGGAATAAATGGAATTAATAAAATTACTCATAATAAATATGAAAATATTAGTTTGCTTTCGAAAAATATTTTGTATTTTGTAATAAATTATTTAGATGCAAATCAAGGCGGTTTTTTTGTAATTAATGATGAAAAAAAAAATATTGAAATGACCGCTTGTGTTGCTTAGAAAAAGAAATTATTTATATTAAAAATTTACCGCAATCATATTTAGAAATTACTTCTGGACTTGGTGATGAAAATCCAAAAAATTTAATTATTGTTCCTCTGATTCTTAATGGAGAAGTTTTTGGTGTTATAGAAATTGCTTCTTTTAAATTATTTAAAAAATGGGAAATAGAATTTGTGAAAAAAATATCTGAAGATTTAGCATCATCTGTTTTGGGAGTAAAATCTCACCAAAGAACAGAAATAAAGAATTACAAACATCACAAGAAATGTCTGTAAGAAAAACAAAAGAAATGCAAGATATTTTATCTGTAATAGACAATTCTATTATGATGGTAGAATTTGATAAAAACTCTAAATTTATTTCGACAACTAATGCTGTGGAAAAATTTCTTAAAATAAACAAATCAGATGTTTTGAATAAAAAACATCAAGAAGTTTCTAATTTAAGTGATTTAGAATTTAGTAAATTATGGAATAAATTAAAAAATGGTGAAATTGTAGAAAGATATTTTTATTTTGATTATTTAGATAAATATGTAAAAGATATTTATACTCCTATTTTTGACGAAAATGATAAGTTAGAAAAAGTTATTCTAATTTATTTTGATATTACAGAAGAAACAAAATTAAAAATGAAAAATTAGATTTTTTATTTTTAATTATAAATTTTTAATCAACATTATTAAAAAAATTTTTATGCTTTGATATTTGATTTATCAAGTTCGTATAAAATTTGTTTTCGTAAAGTATTTGCATCTATTTCTAACATTTTATATAATTAAAAAAAAATTAAAATAAAAACGACATAATAATTTTTATTTTAAATTTTAAAAATTATTTTTTTTTTTCAAAAATTGCATCTTTTTTATAAAATAAATTAAAAAAAAACGTTAAAAAAATTGAAAAAAATTTAATAATTTTAATTTTTTTCTGCACTTGCGGTATTTTTACCGCACATATTATTCATAATTTCAAAATTAAAAAAATTTTTTTCAAAAATCATTCAAAATTTTAAATTTTTTAAATCAAAATAAAAAAATTTTTTTCAAAATTCGTGAAAATTTCAATATTTTGATTTAAAAATAATTTTTCAAAATTCGTGAAAAATTTAATATTAAAAAAAACATTTTTTTTATTAAAATGTTTTTTTTAATATTGAATTCAAAAATTTTTAATTTTAAATTATGAAAAAATTTATTTTGCCAATTTTAATTTTGGCTTTTGTTTCTTGTGATAATAAAAAATCAAGTTTTGAATATCCAGAAACAAAAAAAGTTGATAGTGTTGATACATATTTTGGTGTGGAAGTAAAAGATAATTACAGATGGTTGGAGGATGATATGTCTGAAGAAACAGCAAATTGGGTACAATCTCAAAATAAAGTAACTTTTGATTATTTGGAAAAAATACCTTTTAGGAAAAAAATTAATGACAGATTAACAGAAATATGGAATTACGAAAAATTTTCTGTCCCTTTCAAAAGAGGCGGAAAATATTTTTTCTTTAAAAATACTGGTTTACAAAATCAAAGTGTTTTGTATATTCAAGATAATTTAAATAAAAAAGAAAAAGTTTTATTAGACCCAAATAAACTTTCTAAAGATGGAACTGTTGCTCTTGCTGGTTTAAAATTGACAAAAGATATAAAATATCTTGCTTATTCTATTGCCCGCGGTGGTTCTGATTGGAACGAAATTTTTGTTAAAGAAGTGAAAACTGGAAAAATTTTGAAAGACCATATAAAATGGGTAAAGTTTTCGGGGATTTCTTGGTTTAAAGATGGTTTTTTCTACAGCTCTTACGACAAACCTGAAGGAAGTGCTTTATCAAAGAAAAATGAATTTCATAAAGTTTATTATCACAAATTAGGAACTGAGCAAAAAGAAGATAAATTAATTTATGAAAACAAAAAATTTCCTTTGAGAAATTATTATGTTTCTATTACAGATGATGAAAAATTTTTGATAATGTCTGAAACAGAATCTACTCACGGCGAAAGTGTTTATTTTAAAAATTTAGAAAAAGAAAATTCTGAATTTGTAAAAATTGCTGATGGTTTCAAATATGAATATAAAATTCTTGAGCATTCGAAAGGTAAATTTTATATTCTTACAAACGATAATTCTCCAAAATACAAACTTGTTGAAGTTGAAATTAAAAATCCAGAAATTAAAAACTGGAAAGAAATTTTACCAGAAAAAGAAAAAAATTGCCAACAATAGGAACCGTTGGAGGATTTTCTTATTTAAAAGGTGAAAATATGGCTTTTTATACTTTTACATCTTTTACTGTACCTTCTATAATTTATAAATATGATTTTAAAACAGGAAAATCTGTAATCTATAAAAAACCAAAAATAAATTTTGATTTTGATAATTATGAGACAAAACAAATTTTTTACAGGAGTAAAGATGGTACAAAAGTTCCAATGTTTATTGTCCATAAAAAAGGTTTAAAAATGGAAGGTAACAATCCGACTTTATTGTATGCTTACGGTGGTTTTAATATTAGTTTAACTCCAAGTTTTAGCGTAACTCGTTTGGCATTTTTAGAAAACGGCGGAGTTTTTGTCATGGCAAATTTGCGTGGCGGAGGAGAATACGGAGAAAAATGGCATTTAGATGGAACAAAAATGCATAAACAAAATGTTTTTGATGATTTTATTTATGCTGCTGAATATTTAATAAAAGAAAAATATACTTCTTCTGAAAAACTTGCAATACAAGGAGGTTCTAATGGAGGTTTACTTGTCGGTGCTGTTATTAATCAACGACCAGAATTGTTTAAAGTTGCTTTGCCTGCGGTTGGAGTGATGGATATGTTACGTTATCAAAAGTTTACCATTGGATGGGCGTGGGCTGGAGATTATGGAACAAGCGATGATAGTAAAGAAATGTTTGAATATTTAAAAAATTATTCACCGCTTCACACTGTAAAGAAAAATGGAAAATATCCTGCAGTTCTTGTCAGTACTGCTGACCACGATGATAGAGTCGTTCCTGCACATTCTTTTAAATATATTGCAGAACTACAAAGTAAAAATAAAAATAATGAAAATCCTTTGTTCATTAGAATAGGAGTAGATGCTGGACATGGAGCAGGAAAACCTACAGAAAAAATCATTGAAGAATATTCTGATATATGGGCATTTTTATTTTATAATATGAATATAGAACCATATAAAGATTAATTTCTTATAAATTATATAAATTTTCAAAATATTGAAATTTTGGACGAATTTGAAAAAAAATGTTTTTTTAATAAATTAAAATCATTCTTCATCTTCTTCTTCTGAAACGTATCTTTTTAAAATTTTCCCAAAACTATAAGACAAAAATAAAGTAAAGAAAAATTGTTTGTTTTTTTCTGTAGCCATAATTTCAACTTTTTTCAAAAAAAGTTCCATCAAAAATCCACCTTCTAAAGCCTGTACATCGTCATTTTTTTTGCTAAATTCAAAATTAACACCTGCTTTTAAGAAAACAGAAGGAATTATTTTTAATTCAGAAAAACCTTCTAAAAAAGAAGATCTTGCAAAAATATAACCATCTCTATGATTTCTATTATTGATGTTAAATTTTTCCTCTTTGACTATCATTAATTGAGATTCACGATAAGCAACTTCATAATAAATTGGTTTCAAAATAGCAAAAGAACCACCAGATAAAGTAAAAAAATTTATTTCAACTCCGCCTTTATCTAATTTTGGAAACCTTCGCCTTTGCCAACCAACACCACCACGTAAAACAACAGCAAGATTTTTTTTGCCAAAAACAAAACGCTTTTGACTGTCAAAACTTGAATTTGTAATTTTCACTTCTTTTTGATGTCTGATATATGATATATCTCCATAAAATAATTTCTTATTGTAAGCGTCTATAAATTCTCCATAACGAAAATTCCCTCCAAAACCATCAGAATTTATCGAAATACCAAAAGAACGTTCATCTCTAAAAAGTGTCTTTTTTTGTTCTTCAATCAACTCGCCTTGTCCATAAGTATACGAAAAAACAAACAAGAATAAAATTAAAAAAAAAAATTTTTTATTCATTTATGCAATTTTTTAACGTTTTTTGGCATTTTTTATTAAACCTTAATTTCTTCCTCTAATTCTACATTTCCATAAGCAGGACAATCTTGAACTGTTTTACAAGACGAAAGAATGACAATAGATATAATAAAAGCAAATATTAGTAATATTTTTTTCATAATTTTTTATTTATAATTTTGTAAAAAAAAACGAATTTACAAAAATTTTATTATTTCAAATATAAAATTTTTATTTTTGATAAAAAATTTTAAATTAAAAAAATTTGAAAAAGAAATTTGTTATTAATTTAATTTTGTTAGTTTTTATAAATTTATTGATAAAACCTTTCTGGGTTTTTGGCATAGATAGAAGCATTCAAAATCTCGTAGGAGCAGAAGAATATGGTCTTTATGCTTCTATATTTAGTTTTTCATTTTTATTAAATATAATTCTGGATTTGGGAATTACAAGTTTTAATAACAGAAATATTTCTCAACATAAACAATTATTAAGTAAACATTTTTCAAATATTGTTATTTTAAAATTCCTACTTGGAGTTTTATATTTTTTAATAAGTCTTATAATTGCAATTTTTATAGATTATAATTATAGACAATTAGAACTATTTTTATTTCTCGGTTTCAACCAATTTTTATTATCTTTTATTTTATATTTACGTTCTAATATCGCTGGTTTACAATTATTTAAAACAGATAGTTTAATTTCTGTTCTGGACAGAAGTTTGATGATTTTATTTTGCGGAATTTTACTCTGGGGAAATTGCACAGATATAAATTTCAAAATTGAATGGTTTGTTTATGCACAAAATATTTCATATTTAATTACTGCCGTTGTTGCTTTTTTTATAGTTTTTTTGAAATCAAAATTTTTAAAATTAAATTTCAATAGAAAATTTTTCCTTGTAATATTAAAAAAATCTTATCCTTTTGCGATACTTTTTTTATTAATGGGAGTTTATACGAGAGTTGATATTGTTATGATAGAAAGACTTTTAATAGACGGAAAATTACAAGCAGGAATTTATGCACAATCTTTTAGAATACTTGACGCAGCATCAATGTTTGCATTATTATTTTCAAGTTTACTTTTGCCAATGTTTTCAAAGATGTTAAAAAACAAAGAAAATGTTGGCGAATTAACAAGATTATCATATAAAATTTTAATTGCGCCCGCAATTATGATAGCTGTAATTTCTTGGTATTTTAAAATTGAAATTTTAGAAATGCTTTATAATGAACATATAAAAAAATCGTCAGAAATTTTTGGAGTTCTAATGATGAGTTTTGTTGCAATCGCAACGACGAATATTTTCGGAACTTTATTAACAGCAAATGCAAATTTAAAAGCATTAAATTTAATGGCTGCTTTTGGAATGTTTACTAATTTTATTTTGAATTTTATTTTGATACCAAAATATCAAGCACTTGGAGCAGCAATTGCAAGTTTAATAACACAATTTTTAACCGCTTTTATACAAATTTTCATTGCAAATAATAAGTTCAAAGGAAAATTAATTAATAAAAAAATGTTTTTTTATATTTTAATTTTTACTTTGGTAATATGTTTTTCAGGAGGAATTATTTATAATTTAGAAATTGAAAATTGGCTAATAAAAGTTGTAATTTTATCTGTTCTTGGAACAATTCTTTATTTATTTATGTTTTTTTCTAAAAAAATAATTTTAAAATTGTTAAAAAAAAATAATTTATTTCAATAAAAAATGAGAGAAATTTTAATAAAAAATGCAAAAATTTTAATAAAAAATGAAGGAAATTTTAATAAAAAATGCAAAAATTTTAATGAAAATAAAATTTTTTCCGGAGACGTTTTTTTAAAAGATGAAAAAATAGAAGATATTTTTTTAAAAAAAAACGGCAAATATTCAAAAAAAAATTTTTCAAAAGATATTTTGGAAATAGATGCTTCGGGAAAATATTTAATTCCGGGAATTATTGACACACACGTACATTTTAGAGATTTTAAAATCTCTGAAAAAGGAACTATAGAAACAGAATCTAAGGCAGGAATTGCGGGAGGAGTTACTTCTTACATAGAAATGCCCAACACAGACCCTCCGACGGTTTCTATAAAATCTTTGAATGAAAAATTTCAAATTGCTTCGGAAAAATCATGGTCAAATTATTCTTTTTACATAGGTGCAACAGATGATAATTTTGACGAAATTTTAAAAATTAATCCTAAAAAGATTTGTGGAGTAAAAGTTTTTCTTGGTTCTTCTACGGGAAATATTATTGTAAAAAACAAAGAAATTTTGAAAAAAATTTTTTCTTTACCTTTTTTAATTGCCGTACATTGTGAGGACGAAGAAATTATAAAAAAAAACGAGATTTTTTATAAAAAAAAATTTGGTGAAAATATTGATATAAAATATCATTCTAAAATTAGAAGTGAAGAGGCTTGTTTTAAATCGTCTTTTTTTGCGGTAGAAATGGCAAAAAAATATAATACAAGATTGCACATTAAGTGAAGTTTGTTTACATCATTTATTTTTTGACGAAAATGATTATTTTGATAAAAAAGGAAGAATAAAATTAAATCCCTCTATAAAAACGTGTAAAGATAAAAATGCTTTATTTAATTCTGTAAAAAACGGAAAAATAGATGTCATTTCAACAGACCATGCTCCGCATTTGTCAGAAGAAAAAGAAAATTCTTATTTTAAATGTCCATCAGGTTCTCCTTTTATACAACATTCACTCATTGCAATTTTAGAAAAATATCATAAAAAAGAGATTTCTCTTGAAAAAATAGTTGAGAAAATGGCTCACGCACAAAGTGATATTTTTAATATTTATAAAAGAGGATACATTAAAAAAGGATATTTTGCAGATTTAGTGCTTTTAGATTTATCAAAAAAATGGACGGTAAATAAAAAAGATATTTTATATAAATGTGCATGGTCTCCATTGGAAAATGAAATTTTTTCTTCAAAAGTTACGCACACTTTTGTAAATGGAAATTTAATTTATGAAAATGGAAATTTTTATAAAAAAATTAAAGCAAAAGCTTTAGTTTTTAAAAAATCATAAAATTTTGGACGAATTTTGAAAAAAAATTTTTTTTATTTTAAAATTAAAAAAATTAAAATTTTGGTTATTTTTTGAAAAAAAATCAAAAGAAATAAATATCTTTTTAAATTATTTATTATTTTGATATTGTATCCAAAATGTGATTATAATTTTCCCAGAATTCAGGGTCATATTCTAGATTTTCTTGGTAATAAATACTTTTATTTTTCATTTTATTTTCTGGTTTACGAACATTTACAGTATCAATATTATTAACTAATATTTTGGTAAAATATTGAGAATTTAAAAGCATTTCACCATTTTGTTCAAAATTTTTAATATCATGATAACTATACATGGTATATAAAAATAATTTATTATTAATTTCTTTGAACTTTATTATTTCTACATATTTTTCTATATCATATATTTCTCTTTTAATTATTTTGTTTATCTCTGATGGTTTTTTAGAATCATAAAAAAATTGAACCTATTTTCATATTTTAAATTGATAATATAAACTAAATTATCATCATATAATTTTGTATTTTCTTTTTCAAAATTATATTTTTTTAAAAATTTCTTTCTAAGAAATGGGTGTTTATAACGAAAAATATTTCTTTTTAAAGTGATTTTTACTTCATTAATTTTTTTAATAATTTTTATTGGCTCTGTATAACAGTCTTCATTTCGTCTTACTCCAATAATTTCTACTGTTTCGTCTAATGCTGAAAATATATATTTATGTGTTTTTTTAAATTTCGGTGTATATAATTTAATTGCAACTCCTAATTTCATATGAGATTTTTTATACTTTCCATTTTGAAATTCTTTTTCTTCAAAATAAACATCAGAAATATGTTTTTTTGTGTAATAATTTTCTGGAATTTTTTCAATAGCTTTAAAAAAAATATCTTCAGCTTTAATTTTTTTAGAAATTACATTTACTTCTTCAAGAATTAATATTGATTTCTCTATAAAAAAAGATTTAAAATTATTTGTTAATTTCAAATCTTTAATATGTAATTTTAAATTATGATAACCAATAAAGGAAATTATTAAAGTATCATCTATATATTTCTTAGGAATTTTAAAATTAAATTTTCCTTTTTCGTTACTTACTGTTCCAATATGTTTTTGTAATATTGAAATGTTTGCAAAAGCAAGAATTTCTTTAGAATTTTTATCTTTTACAATTCCTTTAATTGTAATTAAATTTTGTGAAAACAAAAAATTATTTAATAATAATGACAGAATTACAAGGATTGACAAATTCATTTTCAAAATTTTTTCATTTACAAAAAGATTTTATTATTATTACAAGAATAATAAAACAAACATAATGCAAATAAAGAGCTAATTTTTTTTTTTTAATTTAAAAAAAAAAATCATTAAAATTTCGTCGCTTTTTTCAAAAAATTTTTTTTAATTAAAAAAAATCATTAAAATTTCGTCGTTTTTTTCAATTTTTTTTTTTTTAATTATAAAAAATCATCCTGCGCCTGTGCGGTGTTTTCACCGCACATTATTAAATTAAAAATGTTAAAATTTTGGGCAAATTTCAAATTTTTTTTTTTAAATTGAAAATTAAAAAATGTTAAAATTTTGGACGAATTTGAAAAATTTTTTTAACATTAACATTGGAGGTTTTTTTTTAAACCTCCAATGTTTGATGTCGAAACATTGATGTCGAAACATTGATTTCAAAATTTATTTTTTGAATTCAAAAATATAATTAATTAACCTTAAAAGTAATATCACCTTTTTTGAAAAAATTAACAATTTGATTTGCTGAAGCTATGCCAGCATTTATATTTGCTTCTGCTGTTTGTGCTCCCATTTTTTTAGGTGTGAAGAAATACCTATTTTCATAATTTTCAATAATTTCATCTTTACAATCTGGTGCAAGATCAGAAATATATGAAAAATCTTTTCTATCATGGAAAATCTGCAAAAGAGATTTTTCACAAATAACTTCCTTACGTGCCGTATTTACTAAAACAGCATTTTCTGGCATCGATTTTAATAAATCAATGTTTATCGATTTTTTAGTATTTTTATTAGAAGGAATATTTAAGGAAATATATTGACAAGTCTTATACAATTCTTCGGCAGAATTCAAAACTTTTACACCGTCTTTTTCTATATCTTTTTTTTCTAAGAAAGGGTCAAAAGCATAAACTTCCATAGAAAATCCTTTAGCCATTTTTGCTATACAACGACCAACATTTCCATATGCATGTATTCCGATTTTTTTATTTTTCAACTCACTTCCAGCTTTTCCATTAAAAAAACCGCGAGATTTAAAAAGCATCATACCAAAAGCTAATTCTGCTACAGCATTTGAATTTTGTCCAGGTGTGTTCATTACAACAATATTTTTTTCTGTGGCAGCTTTCAAATCTATATTATCATAACCTGCTCCTGCACGTACAACAATTTTCAAATTTTTTGCAGATTGCAAAATTTCTTTTGTTACTTTATCACTTCTAACAATCAGAGCATCAACATTGTAAATAGCATTTTCAAAATTGTCTTGACCCCTATAATTTTCCATTATAAGGAATATATAACCATTTTTTTCTACTATTTCTTCTATCCTATTTACTGCTTCTGGAGCAAAAGGTTTTTTCGTTACAACTAAAATTTTTTTTCTCATTCTTTAAAATTTTTTTACAAAAATAAAAAAAAAATTTAATTTTTCGTTTTTTTTGAAAATTTTTTTCAAAAAATATATTAAAATTTATACGATTTTTGAAAAAATTTTTTATTTTTAAAAATTAAAAAAAAATAAAATAAATAGAAAAGCAAAAAAGAAACCATAAATAATTTGTAAAATATTATGAGCTTTTAATTCTAATCTTGCCCATGCAATTACAAAAGTCATAAAAAAAACAACAATTAATAATAATTTTAAATTAAAATTAAATTTATGAATTAAAATAATAATAGATGCAAAAAGAGAACCCATTCCAGATAAATGTAAACTAATTTTCCATTTTAAGGAAATAAAAGCTGAAAAAATTAAAATAATAAAAGCAGAAATTAAAAAATCTGATAATATTTTTTCAAAAAGATAAATTTTCAACAAAAAAATTCCCAGTAGATAAAAAACAGAGCTTATTAAAAGAGGTAAAAATCTTTCTTTATGTGATTTCATTTCTAAACTTTTTATATTTTTTGTAAAATAAAAAAAAGGTAAAGAAAATACAGGCATTAAAAAAGTTGTTAAAAAAATAATTAGAAAGAGTATTTTTTTTCTTTCAAAATTTAATGCTAAGAAATTTTCATTTTCAAAAAAAATTAAAACTAAGCAAGTTGGAATTAAAGACGGATGAAAAATAATTGATAAAATTCTTGCTAAATTTTTCAATATTAAAAATATTTTTTTATTTTAATTTTTCTTCTAATTTATTTATAATTTCATTTGCGTCTTTATAAATTTTCTCCATTTTACTGTCATCTTTTGAAGGTGAAAATATAAGTTTTTGACAATTATCCAAAGTTTTGATAAATTCATCTATAATTTTATTGTCTAATTTATTTTTTTGCAAAGTTTCTATGGCATTATCTCTGGACAATTCTGCAGCAGAAATGGAGCTTTTTTTAGACGTTTTTTAAAACGTTTATTTGCTTTTCTGTATTTTACTAATAAAATATTTGAATTTTCTTTAATTTGTTTTCTTCTCATAATAAAAAATATCAAAAATAAAAGAAACGGAATAATATAACTTAAATAAAAATTCAAAGAGCCATAAAATAATTTACCTTTTTTCTTCATATTGAAATTTCCTGTTTTAATAAATCTTATATCTTCTCCTATAAATTTTATTTCTTCTTTATTTGAAGTTGTTTGATTATAAACTATACTTGTTGTATCGCCGTCTTCTCTTTCAACTTTAATTTCAAAATCTTTAGTTTTTAATGTTTTATACTTTTTTTTTTGTGTAGAAAAATACGAAAATTTTACAGATTTAATTTTAAAATCTCCGGGATAACGTGGAATTATTAAATAATCAAAAGTTTTACTTCCGGAAACTCCGTTTGATGTGGCTTTTGTGCTTATTTTAATTTTTGGGTCGAAAACTTCAAAATCACTTGGGAATTTCACGTCTAAATTATCTATTAAATTTAAATTACCATTCCCATAAATTTTTATTTTTAAATTTATTGCATCATTTGCTTTTACTTTATTTTTATTAAGATTTGCTGTCATTTTAAATTCTCCAACTGCACCATTAAAAGATAAAGGAGGATTTTCTGGCAATTCTTTAACTTTAACTAAACGAGAGCGACTTTTTACTTTCTTTTTTATTTCTTTAAAAGAGGGTCCCCAAAATGAAGTTTTACCTGTTCTTATTCTCAGAACACATTCCAATTCAAATTGTTCTATATTAATTTCTCCAATACTTTGTGGATATAAAACTATTTTTTTCAAAGTTCCGACATTATAAATTTTTCCGTTTATATTCTCTCTTTTTAAAGAGATCTGCTCTGATGATGGAATATCTTTCGTCCAAAAACCACTAAAAGAAGGGTATTTTATATTATCAAAACCAACAAGATTTTTTAAAGTATAAACTTTTATTGTAGCAATTATATGTTCACCCCTATTTACATTTGTTTTGCTTAAATTTACTCTTACAAATAAATCTTCATCGTCAACTTTTAAAGATTGAACTTTATTTTTTTTCCTATTATTACGATTATTATTTTGTGGTGATTCTCCTTTTACAACTTCTATAGTTGTTTTTTTTGTTTTATAAATTTTATTCTCAACTTTTATTCTTGCTTCTGGAATTGTAAATTTTCCTTCTTTTCTAGCAACTAAAATATATGTATAAGTATAATCATAACTACTCGTTACCTTTCCGTTTATAATTTGAATATTACTACTGGAAGAAACACTCGGACCAGCAAGTATAGAAAAATTATTTAAAACCGGAGCTTTGAAATCAGTTCCTTCAGCATTTAGAGTAAATTTCAATCTAAATTGTTCGCCTATAGCAACAACTGAAGGAGCAGAAACATTAAATTCAATATCATCTGCTTTTAGATTTTTTAAAGGCAAAATAATGTATAAACAAAATAAAATATAAATAAATTTTTTCATATAATTTTAAATTAAAATTTCAAAATTAAATTTTTTTTCAAAAAAATCAAATTACCAATCTTTATCAATTTTAAATTTTTGTAATTTCTTTTTGTCTTTTTTCAATTTATCTTTTGTTTCTTTCTCTTTATGTTGAATTGCTTTTAAAATATTTTGAGCATCTTTTTTAGAAATTTCTTGTTTTTCTTGTTTTTGTTGTTCTTTTTTATCGTCCTTTTTATCATTTTTTTCATCGTCCTTTTTTTCTTTCTTCTTTTTTTCTTTATTTTTTTCATCTTCATTTTTTTTATCTTGTTCATCCTTTTGATTTTTTTTATCTTTTTGGTCTTCACCTTTATCATCGTCATTTTTTTTATCGCTGTCCGGATTAGGATTTTCACATTCTGGTTGTTTCTTTTTTAAATTATTTGCCATAGCAAGATTAAATTTTGTGTCCATACGTTCTGGCATATTTTTTAAAGCATTTTTATAAGATTTTATTGCCTCATCTAATTTTTGGTTTTTTAAATAAGAATTACCAAGATTATGAAAAATATTTGCAAGTTTCTCTTTGCTTCTCTGCGTATTTGATAAAAAAGAAAAATATTCTATTGCTTTCTCATAATTACCTTTCTTATAATAAGAATTCCCTAAATTAAATTCTGCTTCGAAAGAATTTGAATTTATTTCCAGAGCTTTTTCGTAAGAATTAATTGCTCTACTATAATTTTTTTTTTCAAAAAAATCGTTTCCTTCTCTAATATAACTTCTTTCCATCTGAGAAAATGCAGAGAAATAAAAAAATAAAATTAAAATACCAGTAAAAAATTTTTTATACATTTTTTTTTTAAATTTTTGCAAATTAAATTTTTTTTTTTTTATAAAAAAAAAAATTTTTTAATCATTTGTTAAAATATCGTTTCTTAATTTATCTATATAATTAACAATATTCATAACTTGTTCATCTGTAATTTCTATTTTTTCAAGATTTCGCAAAGTTATTATGCTATTTTCTTTATCTATTTTTAGATTTTTATCTAAATTTTTAATCTTAATTTTATCAAATTTACTTTTTAAAATCATCAACCTTGTAAAATATTTAGAAACAGTTAAATCATTTTGATTTTTACTAAGAAGTTCCAAAATCGTATTTAAGGATAATTTTTGCAATAAAAAATAATTTTTTAATTCTAAATTATCTTTTTCTCTGGTAATAATATTTCCAGTAATATACATAGATTCTAACCATCCACCCATAATAACAAGTATGGGTGTATTTTTTTTATTTTCTTCTTTCAAATATTTATTTAATATTTCATAAGTTTTTATCATAATTTTTTCTATTTCTGCATTACTTTTGCTATTTTCCCACTCTGAGTAAATATCAGATGTCTCTTCTCTTGAAATATTTAATTTTTCCATCATTAAAATTATTATCGGAATATAATTTATAGCATATAAATCATATTCAAAAACTCTACAGTAAATTAGATCAGCCATATAAGTTCCAAGTTTCAATGCAAGATAACCGCCACTAAAATTATCTATTTTTTCTATTTCTGGACTTAGTAAATCTGGATAAAAGTCAGCTTTTCCATTTACAATAATTTCACTTACTTGTTCTGGACTTGGCAGATTATAATATATTTTAATAACATTTTTTTTCTCAAATTTTAATTTTTTGAGAGAATCTTCAATGACTTTTTTTAGACTATCTTCTTTAGATAAAAAATCTAATTTATTATTTTGATTGCAAGAAATCAAAATAAATAATACTATGATTAATAAAATTATAAAGCTATTTTTTTTCATAAAAAAATTTTTTTATTATTAAAAAAAAAACAAATTAATTTTTTTTTTAATAATAAAAAAATTTTACATACTTTTGTAAAAATTATTTAAATATTTTATAAATGAGATTTATAGTTTCAAGTTCTGAGTTGCTTATGCACTTACAAATGGTAAGTAAAGTTATTGGTAATAGAAATTCTCTTCCTATTCTTGATAATTTTCTGTTTAATTTAAGAAAAGATGAAGTTTTAACGGTTACAACTTCTGATTTAGAAACAACATTAACGACAGAAATAGAAGATCTAAGTATGGTAGAAGGAGAGGGAAATATTGCTATAGAGTCAAAAAGATTATTAGAAATTTTAAGATTGTTACCAGAACAACCATTAACTTTTGAAATAAACGAAGAAAACCTTGACGCAATTATTTTTTCAGAAAACGGTGAATTTAGTATAGCAGCTTATCCGCCAGAAGATTTTCCATTACCTCCAGAAGTAGATAAAGAAAAAGGAGTTGATCTTGTTTTAGACGCTAATCTTTTTCTTAATGGAATAAATACGACGCTTTTTGCAACTGGAGATGACGAATTACGTCCAGTTATGAATGGTATATTTATTGAATTTTTAAAATCTTTTATTTTACCAAATAAACCATCATCTTTATTAAAAAGTTTTTTATCTAAGGAAGATAATGTTTCTTTGAAATTTGATGATAAAAATGCTATTTTTTCAATAGGAAATAGAAAATTAGTTTGTCGTTTGCAAGAGGGCGAATATCCTGCTTACAATAATGTTATTCCTTTGGAAAATCCAAATAAAATGGTGATTGAAAGAATGGACTTTTTAAATTCTTTAAAAAGAGTACATGCTTTTTCTAACGAAATAACAAGTCTTGTAGAATTGGAATTAGATAAAGATCAAATTAAAGTTTCTGCAAAAGACGTTGATTATAATGTTTCTGCTTACGAGAATTTATCTTGTGAATATTCTAATGAAAAAATAAAAATTGGGTTTAAAGGTTCTTATTTAACAGAGATTTTACAAAATTTAAAATCTGCTGACATAAATTTTGAATTGTCAGACCCAAACAGAGCAGCACTTTTATTTCCTTATGTAAATGAAAATGAAAACGAAGATGTATTGATGTTAATTATGCCTATGATGATAGATGTTTATTATGCCTATGATGATAGATGTTTAAAAAACATAAAGTTTTAATTCAAATTCCAATTTTTAAAAAAATTGGAATTTTTTTTTCAAAAAAACGACCAAATTTTAATGATTTTTTAAAATTAAAAAAATATTTTTTTCAAAAAAACGACCAAATTTTAATGATTTTTTAAAATTAAAAAAATTTTTTTTTCAAAAAAACGACCAAATTTTAATGATTTTTTAAAATTAAAAAAA
>NBLL01000001.1:50623-53354 GCA_002084355.1 Bacteroidetes bacterium 4572_128
TTTTTTTCAAAAAAACGACCAAATTTTAATGATTTTTTAAAATTAAAAAAATTTTTTTTTCAAAAAAACGACCAAATTTTAATGATTTTTTAAAATTAAAAAAAATTTTTTTTTCAAAAAAACGACCAAATTTTAATGATTTTTTAAAATTAAAAAAATTTTTTTTTCAAAAAAACGACCAAATTTTAATGATTTTTTAAAAAATTTTTTTTTCAAAAAAACGACCAAATTTTAATGATTTTTTAAAATTAAAAAATTTTTTTTTCAAAAAAACGACCAAATTTTAATGATTTTTTAAAATTTAAAAAATTTTTTTTTCAAAAAAAATCCAAAAATTTCAACATTTTTTAATTTTGAAATTAAAAAATTTTTTTGAAAAAAAATCCAAATATTTTAACATTTTTTAATTTTCAATTTAAAAAAATTTTTTTCAAAATTCGCCCAAAATTTTAATATTTTTCAATTTTCAATTTTAAAAAAATTTTTTTCAAAATTCGTCCAAAATTTTATGATTTTTTAATTTTAAAATAAAAAATATTTTATAGCAAATTTTTATAAATTAAAAAAATTAAAAAAAATATAATTTAAAAAGAAATTAAACGTTTTTTATAAAAAAATTATGGAAAAAAAATCTTATACTTTTTCAGAAATTTCATTTAAAATCTTAAATGAAATAGCTGATTTTGATCAAGTTAGAAATAGAGAAATTTTTAAAGAATGGTTTAATTTTAATTATAAAATTAATGAATATGATGAAAAATTTCTTAAAAAATTAATTATAAAAAATGAATTTAATATAAAATTTTATTCTGAGCTTCAATTATCTTTGCATTTTATAAATCCTATTTTAAATAGAATTGATTTTTATGGTGAAAATTATCGCGAATGGTTTGAAGCAAGAATGCAAGGAATTATTAATGGATATGAATTAAATGGAGATGCAGATTTTATACTTGCAAGCGGTAAATTAAAACCAGAAATACCATATTTTTTCATTCAAGAATTTAAAAAATCTGTACCCATTCCAAAACACCCAATGGGACAATTATTTGCACAAATGGCTATTGCTATGGAAAATAGTAAAATGATAAATATGCGAGGAGCATATAATATTGGGAAATATTGGAATTTTGTCGTTCTTGAGAAAATTGGTGAATATAAATATAAATATCATGAATCAGAGAGTTTTGACGCTTTGAAAATAAATGATTTGAAACAAATTTTTATTATCTTAAAATCTATAAAACATAAATATTGTAAATAATAAATTATTAATTTTTTTAAAATTTTTTTCAAAAAACGGTGAAATTTTAATATTTAAAAAAAACAACATTTCTACCAAATTGGAGGTTGAAAAAAAACCTCCAATGTTAAAAAAATTTTTCAAGCTGTACAAACAAAATATATAAAATTATATTTGGGTTTTTTTGAAAAAATCGAATTATAACATTTTAAAAATATTTGATTATATTTTAACCATTTTTCCACATTTTTATTTAAAAAATGATAAAAAACCATTCATTTATACTTGTTCTGACCATCTATGCCATTATTTATTTATGCAAATATCATATCATTTTATTTTAAAAATTGCTATAATTTATAAAGATATTTTTTTTCGCATAATTTAGAATATAATAATAATTTATTCAAATATATTCATTAATTTTGTAATTTTATAACATTTTTGATGTATTTTTTTGGAATTTTTTTTTATTTTTAACATATTTTCAAACCGTCCATAATATATCATTATTTTTTTAAGGATTTTTTCATTTTTAATTTCATATTTACAAAAATAATTGTAGCAAATTTTTTTTCAAATGAAAATAATCTAATATAAGTAAATTTTTTTCATTTAAATTTTTTAAAAATTAATAATATATGTTTTTTGACCGTCCAAAATAAAATAAATTATATTCATTAATTTATTTTCCAATAAAAATGATTTAAATTTAATAAAATAGCGAATTCTTATTTTTAAATACATATTTTTTTTATTTTTTTCAATATGATAATAATTTGTAATAATTTTGTTTTATATTTTTTGCTTTTTCTTCATTACGATATTTTTTTATTTATCTATCCAAATAGCATAAAAAATATTTAAGTATTTTTTTTTATCAAAATAATAATTCATTTTCAATTAATGCAATAAATGTTTGATTTTTATTTTTTTAAATTTCTTTTTTTAAATTTAAAAAAATTATTTATTTTTTTTTCATTAATTTATTAAATTTTTTTTTAGGTTTTTATTAGATTTTTGCAAATTGGGTTACCGTTCTAAAGAAATTGTTTTTTTTTTAATATATTTAAATTTTTTTTCATTTTTTTATTGAAAATTTTGTTTATTTTTTGAATATAATGCAAATTAAAGCTAAAAAAAGGTTATATTATATGATATTTTATCAATTTAAAATATAATTATATTTAAAATATAATTTTTGCTTATATTAATATTATTAATTATTAAAAAAATGTGTTTTATGGGTTTTATTATATTCAAATAATGACATATTATCATATTTTTAATAAATTAAATGAAAAATTACAATTTAATTAATTTTTATTTTTTTTGAATTGATAATGTTTTTTTATCAAAATTTTATTTGAAACATGTTAAAATGCTCAGAAAAGCACCTATATCGATGGATAAATAATATAATTGCTATCATCAATTTTGTAATTCTGTATAAAATTTTTTTCATTTGGGAAAAACAATTTCAAATTA
>NBLL01000096.1 GCA_002084355.1 Bacteroidetes bacterium 4572_128
TTTCATAAGAAAAATTTACCAAATGAACAACTGAATTTCCACAAAAAACATTTTTGGGGATTATACAAGAAATTAAACTTCTTTCATTTGTAGAACCAGCAATTGCTCTATAAACTAAGCGAACATTTTCAAAATCTAATTTGAAATCTTCATTTTCAAAAATTTTTTTTTGTTTTTTTAAGGTTTTTTTTGAAATTTTATTTATACGTTTAATTTCTTTTCTTTTTAAAATTTCATAAGCTTTTTCTTTTTTTATTAAATATCGTTCTCCATTAAAATTGGAATTAAATTGATGCATCATTTTTCCCTCATATAATTTACAATATTTTTTTTTATTCTTTAAAAGTTCTTCTTTTTCAAATAAATAACTATCATTTGTCATGTGAAATTCACTTCTTAAAATGAAATTTGTTTCACCTAATAATTTATGTTCACCAAGAATTTTATCACATAAATTATAATCTATTTTTTTTTTAAATTCCATTATAGAAAAATTTTCTTTGGAAAAATGTTTAATTTTTTTGGCATTAAAAATAATTCTTTCTCTTTCGTAAAGTTCTTTTGGGTCTTGCATATAAAAACAAGATTCAAAATTATAATTCAAACTTGACGATTGTTTTTTTTCAGCATTAATTATTGTATATTTAAAACGAGAATCTACATCTGGAAATAATTTTGTTTTATATCTATCATCTTTATTTTCAAAATATCCACGATTTTCGAAAGATAATAATTCTTTGAGATTATTATTTTCAATAATTAATTTTCTTAAATCTTTACAACCTTTATCTGTTTGTATTCCTGACGGCACAAGCAAAAGTATATTTGCATTTTCACGAACCAAATTAAAATTTTTTTCTATAAAAAGTTTATACAAATTTGAATCTCCAACACCTTGAAACTTAAAAATTTCTTTAATTTTTTGTCCATATTTCAAATAAAAATTTTCGTAATTTTCCCAATTTTTTTTGAAAATTTCATCACTTTTTAATTTTTTCTTAAACCATTTATTAAAATCTAAAATATCTGTTCCATATTTTTCAATATTTGCAAATTCTTTTTTTACAGGTTTTAATGCTTCCCAGGGCGGATTGCTAATAATTCCTGAGAATCCGTATTTATTTTTCTTTAATAATTTTCCTTTTTCATCAAAAAAACAATAGAAAAATTCCAATGCAATAAAAGTAGGTTTATTAATAATTTCAATTTCTTCATTTAATCTATTTCTAATTTTGTTTTTAATTTCTGTAATAGGTTCAAGTAATTTAGGTTGATTAGAATTTTTCAAATAATTCGCTCTTATTTTGCATAATTTTTTTATTTCATTTGAAAATTCATTTTTCAAAATTTCCACTTGTTTTTCAATATCTAAATCATAAAGAGCATCAGCAGAAATAAAATTCATTTGTAAATTAGGAAGCACATAATTATCTGTTTCGGGCAATTTCCTAAAACTAAATATTGTCGGTTCAACTTTAATTGCTTCTTTCCAGATATTTGTTTTTGCAGTTTCTAATGCTCTTTCGTCAATATCTATGGCAAAAATATGATTTAAAATAATACTTGCGAGTAATTTTCGTCTGTCACTTTCATCTTCCATCAAAATAAATTTCCTAAATTCTTTTGTATCTTTTACTATTTTTGGAACATTGCTAAACATATTTGTTTTTTGAAAATTCAAAACCCAATCTGTTGGTGCTTCCAACATACAATAAAATTTATAAATTTCACGAAATACTTTAATTAAAAAACTGCCACTTCCGGAAGATGGGTCAATAATTTTAATTTTTTTCATTTCAATGAAATTCTTTTTTGCTAATTTAATGTCTTCATTTTCAATTGCTTTAATAATTTTTTCAATAAATGGCTGAAATAAATTTTTTACAATTTTCTCAGACATATAATTTGTCAGCGATTTTGGAGTGTAAAATATTCCTGCATCTTTTTTTTCTTCTGCGATAAAAGTTTCGTAAGCTTTTCCAAAAACATCTTCATCAATTTTACGGTAATTGTAATGGATCATTCCCTTTCCAAGTTTATACTCCCACTTTCCAAAACCCATCACACGCTCAAAAATATTTTGAAAAGGTTCTAAATTAGGCTCTTTCAAATTTTCACGAGTAATAACATCTTTTTTAATATAATCCCATATTCAAAAACAATTTTTCGTCCTTTTATTTCCCAGTGTTCCTTAGCTTGAAAATATTTTTCTTCTATAAATTTGTAAGGAATTAATCCATAATCTTCCAGCGTTCTGATAAAAACTATTTTATTTAAAAATAAAACAATTAATTCCTCTTTACTTTTATGGTCAAAAATTTCAAAATTAATTTGATTAAAATTATAATACCATTTTTTTAAATCTTTAAAAAACTCGTTTTCTAATTCTGACTTTATTATTTTATCGTCTAAACGCCTAATTGTATCCCAAAAATTATTTGTTTGTAAATAATCTTTCAAAATCTCTATCAAACTAATTTCTAAAAATGGCTCAAAATCTAAAATAGCATCTCTATTAAAAAGAAAAGTTTTGTGTAGATTTGTAAGAATAATATATTCATTTTCTTTAAGATATTTTTGAATTTGTGCTTTATAAATTTTATAATTTAAATCTATTAAAATTAATTTTGTTTTTTTGGGATTTCTTTTATAAAGTGGTTTCAGTTCAATTTGTGTCGGAATATTTTTTGTTTCTTGTATTCTAAAATCAGCAAATCCTCCGGATTCTAATCTAATTTCTGTAAAAACATTTTTTTTATTTAGAATATCTAACAAAATTCATTTAGATTTTCAAATTCAACATTATTTAAATTAATTAATTTTTCTAACTGAGAAATAATATTTAATGCTTTTTTATTTTTCATAATTTTTTATAATTTTTTTTTCAAAAATAATTTTTTTAAATAAAAAATATTAAAATTTTGACGTTTTTTTGAAAAATATTTTTTTTTATTAATTTAAAATCATTAAAATTTTGGTGTTTTTTTTGAAAAAAAAAATTTTTTTAATAATTTTAAAATTATAAAATTTTGGCGTTTTTGGAAAAAATTTTTTTAATAATTTAAAATTATAAAATTTTGGCGTTTTTTGAAAAAAATTTTTTTATTAATTTAAAAACATTAAAATTTTGGCGTTTTATTGAAAAAATTTTTTTTAATAATTTAAAAATTATAAAATTTTGGTGTTTTTTGGAAAAATTTTTTTTCAAAAAAAACATTAAAATTTTACCATTTTTTGAAAAAAAATTTTTTTTAATAATTCATTAAAATTTTGCCGTTTTTTGAAAAAAAATTTTTTTTAATAATTCATAAAAATTTTGCCATTTTTGGAAAAAATTTTTTTTAATAATTCATTAAAATTTTGCCGTTTTTTTGAAAAAATTTTTTTTTTAATAATTCATTAAAATTTTGCCGTTTTTTTTGAAAAAATTTTTTTTTCAAAAATGCTAAAAATTTTTAATGTTTTTATTAAAAAAAATTTTTCTCCAAAATGTCCAAAATTTTAATAATTTTTTTTTAAAAAATTATTTTAAAAAAAAATTTTAATTTTAGAAAAAATTTAAATTAAAAAATGAAATCTATTTATCACTTTTTATTAGAAAATATTCCTCGTAAATACTTAATTCGTTTGAGTTTTTTATTTACAAAAATATCTCCTTTTTTATTAAAAGGCGATAAAGTTTTTTGTCCTATTTGCAAAAATAGCTTTAAAAAATTTTTGAGCTATGGAGTAGAAAAACGAGAAAATGTTTTATGTCCAAAATGTTTATCTTTGGAAAGACACAGATTATTAAATTTATTTCTGGAAGCAAAAACAGATTTTTTTACGAAAAAACAAAAAATGCTACATATTGCTCCAGAGCAATGTTTTTATACGAAATTTAAAAAGCAAAAAAATTTAGAATATATTACCGCAGATTTAGAATCTCCAATTGCTGACGTAAAAATGGACATTCAAAAAATGCCGTTTAAAAATAATGAATTTGATGTTTTATTTTGTAATCATGTTTTAGAACATATAGAAGATGATAAAAAAGCAATGTCAGAAGTTCTTAGAGTTTTGAAAAAAGGTGGTTTTGCAATTTTGCAAGTTCCTATAGAAAATAAATTAAAAAAAACTTATGAAGATAAGAATATTACAGAACCATCAGAAAGAGAAAAACATTTTTTGCAAAAAGACCATTTAAGACTTTACGGTTTAGATTATCCAAAACGTTTAGAAAGTGTTGGTTTTAAAGTGAAAGAAGAAAATTTAATTCAAGAATTAAGCGAAGAATTAATAGAAAAATATAGACTAGATAAAACAGAAATAATTTATTTTTGTAAAAAAATTTAAAATTGAAAAACATTATAAATATATTTATTTTAGTATTTTTTTCTATTTATATAAATGCACAAGTTATTAAAAGACAAAAAAATAATGATAATAGCTTGTATTTAAGTGCAGGAATTCTAATTTTTGCTGGAATTTCTACACATATTAGCACAATTATTATAGATAAAAAAAAATTTCAAGAGGAATTTCAAGAAAATTTTTCTTTTTTATCTTCGTCTTCAGATGAATATTTACCATATATTCCAATAATTACGGTTTACAGTTTTAATATTTTTAAAAATCAAACAAAAAAGAAATTTTAAATTATGTAATAGTAAATTCTATCAAAAGAATTACAAAAATAGAACGTCCAGACAAAAGTGATAAATTAGCTTTTCCATCTGGACACACTTCTAATGCTTTTGTTTTAGCGACATTTATGGATAAAGAACTTCGGGAAAAAAGTAAATTATTTAGTGTTTTGGCTTATTCGCTGGCAAGTGTAACAGGAATTTTACGTATATTAAATAATAAACATTGGTTGCCAGATGTTATGCTTGGTGCAGGAATAGGAATTTTATCAACGAATTTATCTTATAAAACTCATAATTACAAATGGACAAAAAATAAAAATTTAAAAAATTTCTTTATTTTCCCTAAATTTTCAAAAAAAGAAAAAAGTATTTGTTTTTTTTATAAATTTTAAAAAAATAACGTTTTTTGTAAAATTAAAAAAAATTATGTATTTAATAAAAAAGATAATTTCTAAAGAAATAATTGCTGAAAATTTAATCTCTAATAATGAAAATATTGGCGGTGAAGTGATTTTTTTAGGAAAAGTTAGAGCGGATAAATTTGACGACAAAATTGTAAGATCTCTTGAATATTCTGCTTATGAAAGTATGGCAGAAAAGAAATTTGAAAATGTGAAAAATATAATTTTACAAAAATATTCGGACATAAAAGAAATTACAATTTTACATAGAATTGGAATAATAAAAATAAATGAAATTGCTTTAATGGTGATTTTGAAAGGTGGACACAGAAAACAAGCATTTAAAGGAATGGATGAAATTGTAAATCTAATAAAAGAAAAAGTCCCAATCTGGAAAAAAGAAATTTTTTAAAAATTTTTTTTATGCAATTTTATAAAATATCTAATAAAATAAAATACCCTGAAATTTTAAATTTTAAAAATTATAAAGATTTTTTGGAAGATCTATATTTTGTTTTTGAAAAAAAAAATGTAGAAGATTTAAATATTAAAGATGAAATTTTATCGTTTACAACGAGAGAATCTTTATTTTTTATAAGATATTTTATAAAAATTTTTTGCAAAAAAAAAGAAATCATTTATGAAATAGAAATAATTAATTTAATAAAATTAATTGTCATTTTAGTTCTGATAGGATTTTTTTTTACAAATTTTACTTTTGGAAATTTCTTTTTATATTCTTTTATATTCTTTTTTTTATTTTTTTATCTAAATATTATTATTATTAGTTCGCTTGTAAGCAAAGAGATAAAAAAAATTTTCTTAATTTTAGAAGAGGAAAATCTTAAAAATTCTATGGAATATTTAAAAAATAAAAATATGTGTCCCGCTTGCGGAGCGGAAATAAACAAATATTATTTTAAATGTTTGGATTGTGGTTTGCATTTGAAAAATAAACAAATTATAAATCACACTAATTTAAGTAATTTTGAAAGTTCTAAAATAGAATATTATTTTATTAAAAAAAACGACAAAAAATGAAAAAATTTTTTTTTATAAATACATTTATTTTTTTGAATTTATTATTATTTTCTCAGATAAATAAAAATGGTGAAACAAAATTTTATTATGATAATGGACAAATTTCAAGTGAAGGAAAAATGAAAAACGGTAAACCTGAGGGTTATTGGAAAAATTATTTTCGTGATGGAGTTTTAAAATCTGAGGGAAAAAGAAGCTCATTTCAACTGGACGGTTTATGGATTTTTTATAAAAAAAATGGTGATACTTTGAAAAAAATTAATTATTCAAATGGAAAAAGAGATGGTTTTCTAATTTTATTTCAAGATGATAATAAAATTTTATCAAAGGAAATGTTTAAGAATGCCAAGAAAAATGGAAGATCTTTTTACTATAAGTCGTTTAATTACTATTTTTAAATATGAAAAAAATCGTCTCTTAGATAGAGAAGCAATTAACAGAATAAGAAATAAAAAGAAAGAAGGACTTTGGGTAGATTTTTATGATAATGAAAAAGTAAAAATAGAACGAACTTATGTAGATGATAAACTGCACGGTTATTATAAAGAATTTGATGAAATTGGAAAAATAACTAAATTAATTCGCTACGAAAATGGTCAAAAAATTAGAGAAGAAGACATTAAAGAAATTAAAATTGAAATTAAAGAAGAATTTTATGAAAATGGTATTGTGAAAAAAAAAGGTGGTTATAAAAAAGGTCGTCCAGTTGGAATTCATACTAATTATGATGAAAATGGAGAGATTTTAAATTCTACTGTTTTTGATGAATTTGGAGATAAAAAGTCTGAAGGTAAATTTAATAAGAATGGTTTGAAAAATGGCGAATGGAAAAATTTTTATTCGTCAGGAAAAATTAAAGGAAATGGAAGTTATAAGAATGGAAAAAAAACAGGAATGTGGTGTTTTTATTATAAAAATGGAAACATAGAAGAAAAAGGTCTTTATCAAAATGACAAAACAAATGGTGTTTGGAAATGGTTCTATCAGAGTGGAAATATTCTTAGAGAAGAAAATTTTCTAAGGGGAAAAGAACACGGTGCTTTTGTTGAATATTCAAAAGACTTTATGATAATTGTGAAAGGAAATTATTTAAACGGAGAAAAAGATGGATTTTGGTTTTATAATGTTGGAGACCAAATAGAAGAAGGGAATTATTTTTCTAATAAAAAAGATGGTATTTGGAAATATTATTTTACAAATAGAACTTTGAAATTTGAAGGTAATTTTATTAGAGGACGTGCAGAAGGAAAACATATATATTATTTCTCAAATGGAAAAACTAAGGAAATAAAATTTTTTGAAAACGGTATTAAAGAAAAAAAATGGTCTTTTTATGATTCTAATGGAATTTTAATAAAAACCATAACTTATAAGAATAATAAAGAAATTAAAATTAATGGTTTAAAATTAAACTAAAATAAAAATGAAAAAAACGTACAAAGTAAAAAGAACTTTAAATTTTTTGCTTGCAGAAGATAATATTTTTAACCAGATGATTATCATTACAAAAATAAAACAAATTGGACATAAAATTGATCTTGCAAAAAATGGAAAAGAAGCGGTAGAAATGTTCAATTTGAAAACTTATGATATAATTTTAATGGATCTAATGATGCCAATAATGGATGGTTTTGAGGCAACATCTATTATTAGAAATTCAGAAAAAAACAAAGATAAAAAAACGCCAATTATTGCTGTTACAGCAAATGCTCTTGATAATGAAAAAGAAAAATGTTTGAAAATTGGAATGGATAATTTTATGAATAAGCCTTTTTCTATAGAAGAGTTAAATAAAATTTTCATTAAATTAGGTCTTAATTTATAATTGATTTTTTTTATTTATATAATATGAAAAAAAAAGAAATACGCTGGAAACAGCGATTTATTAATTTAGAAAAAGCTTATAAACAATTAAAAACTGCTTGGATTAAAATTCCAGAATTAGATGATCTTTCAAAAGAAGGGCTTATTCAAAGATTCGAATATACATTTGAATTATCCTGGAAAACTATGAAAGATTATTTAGAATTTAATGGTTTTATTGTTAAAAGTCCAAGAGCTGCAATTAAGCAAGCGTTTCAAATTGAAATGATTGATGACGGTGAAATTTGGTTAGATATTTTAGAAAAAAGAAATTTGATGGCACATATTTATGATGAAATTATTTTTACAGATGTAATAGACCTAATTCAAAATCAATATTTTCAAGAAATTGAAAAATTAATGAATTTCTTTTCAAATGAAAATAGATAATCAATTTGGAATATATAATAAAAGTTTAAAATTAATAATAGAGCAATTAAAAAAATTTCCAGAGATTGAAAAATCTGTAATTTTCGGTTCAAGAGCTATGGGAAATTATAAAAAAGGTTCTGATATTGATATTGCAATATTTGGAAAAAAAATTTATTTTGAAAATATTGCATCTTTAAATTACCAATTAAATGAATTTTTGCCAATACCTTATTTTATTGATATTTTGATTTTTCATTTATTAAAAAATCAAGATCTGAAAAAACATATATTAAAATATGGAAAAATTATTTATGAAAATAAATAAAAAAAAAATTCAAGCTTACAAACCCAAAAAATTACCTGTTTTTTTGAAAAATTTTTTATAAATTATAAGTTCGTAAAATTTCGGCGTTTTTTGGAAAAATTTATTTTCAATAAATTTTTCAATATATAAACCCAAAAAATTGGGATTTTTTTAAAAAACTTTTGTTTGTAAGCTTAAATTTTTTTTATTTTGAAATTAAAAATCATTAAAATTTTCACGATTTTTGAAAAAAATTTTTTTTAATTTAAAATTAAAAAACATTAAAATTTTCACGATTTTTGAAAAAAAATTTTTTTATTTTGAAATTAAAAAATATTAAAATTTTCACGATTTTTGAAAAAAATTTTTTTTTTTTTAATTAAAAAACATTAAAATTTTCACGATTTTTGAAAAAAATTTTTTTTTTTTTTTTAATTAAAAAACATTAAAATTTTGAACGAATTTTGAAAAAATTTTTTTTAATTTCAAAATAAATTACAAATTTAAAAAAAAATATTTCAATTAAAATATTATGGAAAAAACAATTTTAATTACTGGCGGAGCAGGTTTTATCGGATCACATCTTGTGCGACTTTTTGTAAATAAATATCCTAATTACAAAATTGTTAATTTAGATAAATTAACTTATGCAGGAAATTTAGAAAATATTCTTGACATAGAAAATAAAAAAAATTACGAGTTTATAAAAGGTGATATTGTTGATTCCGTTTTTATAAATGAACTATTTTTAAAATATAAATTCGACGGAGTTATTCATTTGGCAGCTGAGTCTCACGTAGATAGATCTATTGCAAATCCTATGGAATTTATAAATACAAATATTTTAGGAACTGTAAATTTGTTAAATGCTTTTCGTAAAATTTGTGAAAAAAATATTTCCGAAAAACGCTTTTATCACATTTCTACAGATGAAGGGCTTCAAAGGCAAGTTCAGACCATCTTGTGAGAGCATATTTTCATACTTATAAAATTCCGATAGTTATTTCTAACTGTTCTAATAATTACGGTGGAAATCAATTTCCTGAGAAATTAATTCCTCTTGCCATAAATAATATTAAAAATAATAAAAGTATTCCAATTTATGGAAAGGGTGAAAATGTTAGAGATTGGTTATTTGTAGAAGATCACACAAAAGCTATAGATTTAATTTTTCATAAGGGTAAAAACGGCGAAACTTATAATATCGGCGGAAATAATGAGTGGAAAAATATAGATTTAATTTATCTACTTTGTAAAATTATGGACAAGAAACTCAATAGAGAAAAAGGATATTCTGCAAAATTAATCACTTTTGTGAAAGACAGAGCAGGACACGATTTGAGATATGCGATAGATTCGTCTAAATTACAAAATGAATTAAATTGGGAGCCGTCGCTTCAATTTGAAGAAGGTTTGGAAAAAACTGTCGAATGGAATTTGAATAATCAAAAATGGATAAATAATGTTGTTTCTGGTGATTATGAAAAATATTACGAAAAACAATATAAAAAAAGATAAAATGAATTTGACAGAATTAACTGCTATTTCTCCTGTTGATGGACGTTATAGAAGTAAAATAAAAGAATTATATATTTATTTTTCTGAGTTTGGTTTAATTCGCTACAGAGTTATGGTTGAGATAGAATATTTTATTGCTCTTTGCGATGAACTACCACAGCTAAAAAATTTCGAAAAAAAATTTTTTGTAAATATAAGAGAAATTTATGAAAATTTCTCTTTGGAAGATGCAAAGGAAATTAAGGAAATTGAAAAAATTACAAATCACGATGTAAAAGCTGTTGAGTATTTTATCAAGAAAAAATTTTCCATTTTAAAGATAGAAAATTTTAAGGAATTTATACATTTTGGTTTAACTTCTCAGGATATAAATAATACAGCAATTCCATACTCTTTGAAAGATGGATTAAAAAATGTTTATTATCCTATTTTGGAGGAGCTAATAATAAAATTAAATGAATTTGTTATTCTTTGGAAAGATGTTCCTATGATAGCAAGAACTCACGGACAAACTGCTTCGCCGACTCGTGTTGGTAAAGAAATAAAAGTTTTTTCTGAGCGCATAGAAAAGCAAGTTGAGCAATTAAAAAATATTCCATACTCGGCAAAATTTGGCGGCGCAACAGGAAATTTTAATGCACATTATGTTGCTTATCCGGAAATAGATTGGATAGATTTTGCAGATAATTTTTGTTTCAAAGTTTTGAAATTAGACCGTTCAAAAACAACGACACAAATAGAACATTACGATAATATTGCTTCTTTGTTTGACGCTTTGAAAAGAATTAATAATATTTTAATTGATTTTTCCAGAGATATTTGGACTTACATTTCTATGGATTATTTCAAGCAAACAATTAAAGATGGAGAAATTGGTTCGTCGGCTATGCCTCATAAAGTAAATCCTATAGATTTTGAAAATGCTGAGGGAAATCTTGGAATGGCAAATGCAATATTTGAACATATATCTGCAAAACTGCCAATTTCTCGTTTGCAAAGAGATCTGACCGATTCAACAGTTTTGAGAAATATTGGAGTTCCTATTTCGCACACATTAATTGCTTTTAAATCTATTTTAAAAGGTATGGATAAATTAATTTTAAATAAAGAAAAAATTGAAATTGATTTGGAAAATAATTGGAATGTTGTTGCGGAAGCAATACAAACAATTTTAAGAAGAGAAAATTATCCTAATCCATACGAAATTTTAAAAAATTTAACAAGAAAAAATGTTAAAATAGATAAAAAAGTTATTTCTGATTTTATTGATAAATTAGAAATTAATGAAAAAGTTAAAAATGAATTAAAAAAAATTAAACCAAGTAATTACACAGGAATTTTTTAATTTTTGCTTTAATAAACAGAATTTTTAAAAAATTAAAAATAAATTTTCTTCAAAAAATTGTTTTTTTTGAAGAAAATTTATTTTTTTTGAAAAAAAAAAATATGAAAAATTTAACTGTATTTTCTCGAAAAGACATTAAAAGAAGAATTAGAAATTTTTCTTTTACTAAAATAAAAAATAAAGATGATAAAACTTATAGAATAGGAAATTGGATAAAAAATATAGAAAGTGGTAAAATTCTCATGCAAAAGGAAGAAGAATTACAATCTTTATTTTTGCATACTTTTTTTGGTGAGGTTTTGTCTTACGATTACCAAAACCCAAACAATTGGAATTTGATGGAAGAAGCCAAAATGAAATTTGATGCTACAAAATCTGACGGTGCATTAGGTTTTTTTTCCATAGACGAAAATAAAAATATTAAAAGAGATATTCGTGCTGTAATTGAGTTAAAAAACGCAAGAACAGTACTTGATAAAAAGCAAAATCGCAAAGATTTCAAAGGCAGTTCTGTTGAACAGGCTTTTATGTACGTAACCAAAATTGGAAAAACTTGCAAATGGGTAATTATTAGTAACTTTCTGGAAATCAGATTGTATCATGCAAATGATATTAACAAATATGAATATTTCGATATTTTAGAACTTGGTAAAAAAGAAGAATTCGAACGTTTTTATTTTTTAATGGCAAATGGACAGTTATTTTTGGAAAAACAAAATTCCATCATAGAAAATGCTCTGGAAGAAAGAATAGAAAAGGAGAAGAAAATAACTTTAGAATTTTATGCTCATTATAAAACTTTACGAGAATTATTTGTTCATCATTTAATTTCTCATAATAAAAATATTTCGCCATTAAAATTAATTTCCTTAGCACAAAAAATAATTGACCGCATAGTTTTTATCAGCGTTGTGAAAGATTATGGTTTATTGAGTTACAATATTGTTCGCATGCTTGAACGAACTGCATCATACAGTTTTGCTATGGACGGCGAGGAATTATGGCGACAATTGAAACATTTATTCAATGCTATGGATAAAGGTTTTTCGCCGCGTGTTTTGCAATTTAATGGTGGTTTGTATAAAGATAATCCGGAAATTAATAATTTAAAAATAAAAGATTTTTTCCTTTATAAATTATTAAAACTTTCCAGCTATGATTTTGAAAGCGACTTGAATATTAATATATTAGGACATATTTTTGAAAATTCAATTTCTGATATTGAAGACTTAAAAAATAGTTTTTTAAATAAAAAAATAGAAGTTCTTGATGAAAATATAGACCAATTAATTAAGAAAAATGTTACCAAAGAAATCGGTCATAGGAAAGAGCATGGAATTTTCTACACGCCGGAATATATTACAAAATATATGGTTGAAAATACCATAGAAAAATGGCTAAACGAAAAAAAAAAAGAAATTGCTTTTGACGAGATAAAAGAAATTCCTTCTGATTTTGAATCTCTAAATAATATTTTAATTTTATTAAAAAAATATCAATTGATTTTAAAATCCATAAGTATTTTAGACCCATCTTGTGGTTCCGGAGCCTTTTTAACTCAGGCTTATAATTTTTTAAAAAAAGAATGGGATATTATTTTTGATATTTATCAAAAAATAAAAAAAATAATTTCAGAAAAAGGCTATAAAAATTTAACTTTTGAAATTATAAAAGATTGGAAAATTGGAAAATTTATTTTAAAAAATAATCTTTTTGGTGTAGATTTAAATATGGAAAGTGTAGAAATAAGTAAACTTGGTTTATGGTTAAAAACTGCTACACAGGAAGACACTCTCGCAATTTTGGAAAACAATATTAAATGTGGAAATTCTTTGATAGATGATGAAAAAATTGCAAAAGAAAAAGCATTTAATTGGAATAAAGAATTTCCGAAAATTATGAAAAATGGAGGGTTTGATATTATTGTTGGAAATCCGCCTTGGGGTTCTAAAATATCAAAAGAAGAAAAACAATTTTTAAAAAACTTATTTAAAATTTCATCTAAAATAGATAGTTCTGAATATTTTATTTTTAAAACTAGTTTTTTATTAAAAAATGATGGTTTTTTTACTTTTATAATTCCAAAATCCATTTTATTCTATAATAGCTGGCTTAATTCAAGAAAGTTAATCCTTTCTAAAAAAATGTTATTTGTAATTGATGTTGGTTTAGCTTTTGAAAATGTAAATTTAGAATCTTGCATTTTGAGTTATAAAAACGAAAATTTTAAAGGCAAAAATTTAGTTAAAATTGGTTTTTTTGAACCAAAAAAAATTGTATATGAAAAAAGTTTCATAGAATTAAATCCTGTTTCACAAGAAATAATGTTAAAAAATAACATAATTATTTCTACAAATATTTCTAATGAAATATATAATATTTTAGCAAAAATTTCTTTAAAAAATTCTTATTTAAAAGATTTTAAAAGAGAAGTTTTTAGAGGTTTATATATTCCAGATTGTCAGAAAAAAGATATTTTAGACAAAGGTGATTTTTTATTTGTGAATAAAGTTCCAGATATAGAAATGTATAATATAAAAAAAATTAGAAATTTAGATTTATCTAAAAATTACGAGACGTATAAAAATAAAATAAAAAAATTATCAAGAAAACGTATTGTTTTCAAAGTATTTAGAGGAAAACAATTACATTCTATGATTATTGAACATAATATTATTACAACTGAAAAATTGGTGAATTTAATAATTCATGAGCCAAAAATCAATTTATTATACCACAGAAACTGCAAGAGTAATGGATGATTGTTTTTTATCAAAAATACCTTTATTGAATTTGCAAAAAAAAGAACAAAATTATTTTGCAAATAAAGTAAAAGAAATTTTAGAACTTGGGAAAGAACAAAATAAATTGCAAAATAAATTTATTAACCGTATAAATACAAATTTTAAAATTTTAAAATTTGGAAAAAAGTTAAAAAATTTTTATTTATATAATTTTGTAGATTTTCTAATTGAATTAGAAAAAGTAGCATATCCAATAAAAAAATCAAGTATAAATAATAAAAAAATTAAATTAACAATTAGACAGCAAGATGAATGGGAAGATTATTTTTTATATTATAAAGATAATTTACAGAAAATTGTAAAAGATATTGAAAGCAAAAAAAATAATATAAATAATAAAATTTATAAAATTTATGGCTTAACAAAATCAGAAATAGAATTAATTGAAAAATTTTAATGAATGATTTAGGAAAAATTTATGAAAAAAAATTAAATAAAAAATTCCGTAAAAAACATGGAATTTTTTATTCACCAAATTACATTACAAATTATATTTTGAAAAATTCTTTATCTTTAAAATTTAAGGAAATTTCTAAAAGCTTAGAAAGTTTAAAAAAAACAGCATTTTTTGAAAAATATTTTTTTTATTTAAAACAAATAAAAATACTGGATCCAGCATGCGGAGCAGGAGTTTTTTTATTAGAAGCTTTTGATTTTTTCAAAAAAGAATATTTAAAAATTCCTTTGGAAATTAGAAAAAATTTTGACATTGAAAAAAATATTTTACAAAATAATCTTTTTGGTGTAGATCTAAATATGGAAAGTGTAGAAATAACAAAATTTGGTTTATTGTTAAAAACTGCTACACAAAAACACACTATTGCCATTTTGGAAAACAATATTAAATGTGGAAATTCTTTGATAGATGATATCAAAATTGCGAAAGAAAAAGCATTTAATTGGAATAAAGAATTTCCGAAAATTATGAAAAATGGAGGGTTTGATATTATTGTTGGAAATCCGCCGTATGTTGTTACTAAAAAACAAAAACATTATGAAAAATTTGAATGGAACAGAGATTTATATATGATGTTTTTTGAACAATGCTTGTTAAATTTATTGAAAAAAAATAGCTTTTTAAGTTTTATTACACCGAGATATTATCTTGTTAATAAAAGAGATTTAAGTTTTAGAAAATACCTCTTAAAAAATGTAAATTTAATTTCTTTGACTGAGACAAATCCTTTTGATGATGCTGTAACAGAAAATATAATTACGATTTTGCAAAATACAAGTTTGCAAAACTCACATATTATTGTTTTTAAAGACAAATTGAAAAAATTTGTTTTTAAAAATAAATTAAATAAATCTTTCTTTTTTAAAAATGAGCATAATGAAATTCAAACTTTTTTAAATAAAGATATAATTTCTATATTAGAAAAAATAGAATTTTCCAGTGAAAAATTAAAAAATTATACTTCCTCTAAAAGGGGAATGGAAATAGGAAAAAATAAACTAAGGCTTGTAGAAAAGGGAAAAAGATGTCTTATTGGACAAGATGTAAAAAGATATAGAATTTTATTTGAAGATATTTTTGTTGAAATATCATGCAAAGAATTTAAGCGAATGCAAGAATTTTTTAACTCTCCTGATATTATTTATTTAAGAAGAGTAGATAAACAGCTTACAGCTGCTGTTTCAAAAGAAAAATTTGCTTTTAATAAAAATATTTATGGAATTGTTCCAAATAAGAAAATTAATAAATTTTATTTACTGTTACTCTTAAATAGTAAATTATTAGATTATTTTTATAAAAATAAATTTTCTCTAAAAAAAGTTAAAATTTTCCCAGAGATTCAAACTTATCTTTTTGAATTATTACCAATTAAAATAATTTCTTTAGAAAAGCAAAAACCATTTATTTTAAAATCGGAATTAATGATTTCTTTAAATAAAGAAAAAAATGAAGAAATTAAGGATTTTTTAGAAACATTAAAAGAGGAAAAAAATATTTTCTTAAAAACTGGAAAAAATTTAAGAAATTTTTGGAAATTCAATTTTTCTCAATTGAAAGATGAACTACAAAAACAGAAAATTAAATTTTCCATAGGAAAGGAAAATAAAGAATGGAGAAATTATTTTTTAAAAACTTCTAAAAAAATTATTAATTTGGAAAATGAAATTTATAATTTAAATGAAGAAATTGATAAAATGGTTTATAAAATTTATAAATTAACAAAATCAGAAATAGAATTTTTGAAAAATTTTAATGAATGATTTTGAAAAATCTATGAAAAAAAATTCCATAAAAAAACATGGATTTTTTATTCAACAAATTATAATTTGAAAATTTTTCATTTCAATAAAAAATTAAAAATTTTGGTCATTTTTTTGAAAAATTAAAAATTTTGGTCATTTTTTGAAAAAATTTTTTTCGTTAAAAATTAAAAATTTTAGGCGTTTTTTTGAAAAAAAAATTTTTTTAACATTGTTTGATGTCTAAACAAATATTGTTTTTTTAAAATCTTAAAATTTTGGACGATTTTTGAAAAAATTTTTTAATCTTAAAATTTTGGACGATTTTTGAAAAAATTTTTTTTTAAATATTAAAATTTCGGTCATTTTTTGAAAAAAATTTGTTTCCATTTTTTGAAAAAAATTTGTTTCGTTAAAAATGTTAAAATTTTGGACGATTTTTGAAAAAATTTTTTTTTTAAAAATTAAAAATTTTGGGCGATTTTTGAAAAAATTTTTTTTTTAAAAATTAAAAATTTTGGTCATTTTTTTGAAAAAATTTTTTTTTTAAAAATTAAAAATTTTGGTCATTTTTTTGAAAAAATTTTTCGTTAAAAATGTTAAAATTTTGGACGATTTTTGAAAAAATTTTTTTATTAAAAATTAAAAATTTTGGTCATTTTTTTAATATTGGAGTTTTTTTTTGAACCTCCAATGTTTGATGTCGAAACCAAATATTGTTTTTTTAAATCTTAAAATTTTGGACGTTTTTTGAAAAAAATTTTTTTCGTTAAAAATTAAAAATTTTAGGTGTTTTTTTGAAAAAAATTTTTTTCGTTAAAAATTAAAAATTTTGGTCGTTTTTGAAAAAATTTTTTTCGTTAAAAATTAAAAATTTTGGTCATTTTTTGAAAAAAATTTTTTTTTAACATTTTGTTTTATATAAATTTTTGGGCGTTTTTTTGAAAAAATTTTTTTTTTAACATTGGAGGTTTTTTTTTAAACCTCCAATGTTTGTTTTATAAAATTAAAAATTTTGGTCGTTTTTTGAAAAAATTTTTTTCGTTAAAAATTAAAAATTTTGGTCGTTTTTTGAAAAAAAATTTTTTTTAATAAATTAAAATCATAAAATTTTTTTTATTTATTTTTTTTATTTACTTTGCAAAGTAATTAAAATTTTGTGAAAAATGTTTGATATTGTACATTTACAGAACTATAATAGTTCATTTATAGTTTATAAAAAAATATTTTATGTAATTGAGGTGCATAAAGTCATCCGTTGTGTGCAATTAAAATTAATCATATGCGTCAAGCGTCCACGCAATAGCCGTCAGTCTAAGCATATTAATTACTTGTAAATGAACATTTACCAATATTTCTAAAAGCTTTTATGTATTTTCTTTTCT
>NBLL01000097.1 GCA_002084355.1 Bacteroidetes bacterium 4572_128
TTCTAAGTATTCGATAGAAAATAAATCGGATAAATTCTTTGTAAAATCTTGAAGTATCGAAGGCGAAATATTTGTTTTCATTCGAAAAATAAGATTTTATGAGAGAAAACATAAAATATTATTTTTTATATCAAAAAAAAGAATTATAATTGCCTTAAAATCAATAATTTATTCCTTAGAAAACGGCTATGGCGTCCACGCTTGACGCATAAGGAGTGTTTTCACGCACATATTATTTATAATAAAATTTTTTTTTTCATAATTTACCCAAAATTTTAATATTTAAATTTTAATGTGCGGTGAAAAAACCGCAAGTGCAGATTGGATAAAAAGTTTTTTTTCAAAAAATGGCATTTTCATCAAAAAAATTCACTTTCTCATTATTCATCTATGGGAAACGTTTATAAATATCTTTTCTATGCAAAAAAACAGAAAATAATATCTTGTTATTTTCTTTAAAAATACCAATTCTATAATTTCCTACACGTATTCTGTATGCATTATATTTGGTAGTGGTACAAATATAATGTTAGTTGTTAATTAATTTATTATAATTCCAAATAAAATATTTAATAGACCTATGTGATTTTCCATTGATTTTAAAAAAATAGATTTAAACCAATCTGAACACCTTTGTAAAAGTTGCATTAAATCGTTAATATAAGAATTAAACCGCTTTTTTTCTCAACAGAAAAATGTGTATATCCTTAAAAAAATTGATTATGTTTAAAAGTAAAAAGAAACCAACATTCTTATGGTAATATTCTGTATAGATCCCATAATTTTTGAGCAGATTTTTCATCTCTTTTGCAAATATAATCGATAATTTGATATTATTCTGTAAAGCATCCATATCCATATTTATTTTTTTTTTAAACATATACCACATTTCATAAACTGAATACCAAATATTGATACGATATAGCGTTCTTTGTTATAATTCATTCAATAAATGTATCAACCTAAATCAATGTTCATTTCTATATCTGGGTATTATCAATAGGTTCATTATACACAATATGAAACATTTTCATAAATTTTATTAAATTTGCATTTTTTTTTTTTAATTTTATTTGAGATTTCTTATCAAAACGCTACCATATAAGCATAAAATCTGTAATTTTTATTCGCACAAAATCTGATCTATTGATTTATAAAAAAAACGGATATATGCATACAAACTTAAAACATATTAAAACAAATTCAGAAATATATTCGCTCATTAATAAATGTTAATCAAGTATTTTGATTTTGAAATAAAATGATATATCCATTATAACAAATTGAAACCACAAATTTTACAACGATATATTGTTTTTTATAATTAATGTATACCATATTTGATAATATTATTGGAAGAATATAAGAACATAAGGACATATATATTTTTCATAATTTTTTTTTAAATTTTTTTGGAATATAAAAAAAATATTGTATATTAAAAAAAAAAAAAAAAAAAAAAAAAAAAAAATTTTAATTAATATTTTTTAAATTAAAATAACTATCAATAACTTATATAAATTAAGATATAGTTTTGTTTAAAATTTTACGACTAATATCTAAATTTATATCTCCAGTTTCTGATAATGCTGTCATACCGTGTTTTTCCAAAGCATTTATTATTATATCTATTTTGTCTTTTTTAATTCCATAATCAGACAAATAAGTTTTTACTCCTAAGCTTTCGAAAAATTCACGAGTTTTGTTAATAGCTAAATCTATTTTACTATTATTATCACCCTCTGTTATTTTCCATACACGTTCAGCATATTGAATTAATTTTTCTCTTTTTTCCTCTTTTCTGACTTGCCAAATTGCTGGTTGTAAAATTGCAAGAGTTTTACCGTGGTCTATTCCAAAAAGTACCGTCAATTCATGACCTATCATATGAGTTGTCCAGTCCTGTGGAACTCCTGCACCAATTAAACCATTAAGTGCCATAGTCGAACACCAAACAAGATTTGCTCTTGTGTCATAATTTTCTGGATTTTCAATTGTCTTAGTTCCTATTTCAATAAGTGTTTGTAAAATACCTTCTGCAGTTCTGTCTTGAAATCTTGCTTCATTTGGAAAAGTAAGATATTGTTCTATAACGTGAACAAAGCTATCGACAATTCCATTTGCAACTTGCGAAGAAGGTAATGTAAATGTTAATGTCGGATCTAAAATTGAAAATTTGGGAAATGAAAATGGACTAAAAACCGCATATTTTGCATTATTATAAGTAATAACTGCTCCACTATTCATCTCTGAACCAGCTGCTGGCAAAGTTAAAATTGTTCCAATTGGTAAACTTTTTGAAATTCCGGGAACAGGAGAAAAACCATAATTAAGCAATTTTGTTTTGTCTTCATCTTCGAAATTAAAAGCTAAATTAATGAATTTTGTCCCATCAATAACAGAACCACCGCCTAAAGCAAGAAGAAAATCAATATTTTCTTTTTTTATAATATTTATAGCTTTTATCAGTGTTTCATATTTTGGATTAGGTTCTATTCCACCAAATTCAAATATTTTACGATCTTTTAAAGATCTTATAACTTTTTCTAAAGTTCCAAATTTTTTTACACTTCCACCACCAAACAAAATCAATATTTTCGCTTTTTTTGGTATAAGTTTGTCTAATTCATCCAATCTGTTTTTTCCAAAAACAATATGAGTAGGATTATAAAAGTTAAAATTTAACATTTTTATAAATTTAATTTAAATCATAAAATTAACAAAATATTTTAAAAAATTTAATTTTAAATTTTAAATTAAATTTTTATGATTTTACAAAAATTATATAATAAGCAAAATCTCCCAAAAAAAACTAAATATTCTTATGATTTTATTTTTAAATAAAAAATTTTTTTCAAAAAAAATTACGTTTTTTAGAAGTTTTTTTTTATCATTTTGATAAAAAATTTGAAATAAATTATTAATGATTTTATCAAAAAAAAGTAACTTTTTAAATATTCTTGTGTAAAATTTATTAAAAATAAAAAAAATGAAAAATATTTTATTATATGTGTTTTTATTCTTTTTTTCTTTTAAATCTTACTCCGATGGAGTATTATTAACAAAAGAAGAATTGAAAGAAGAGAAAGAATATCATTCTCTTTCAATTGCTTTACGAGTTCCTGAGGAAGTTTATAAATTGCGTTTAAGTCGTAAAAAATTAACACGATTACCTGCAAGTATTGCTAAGTTAAAAAATTTACAAGTTTTATATCTTGATAATAATTTGCTAACTTCTTTGCCAAAAGAAATAAAAAGTCTGACTAATTTACAAGTTTTAAGTTTGAAAAAAAATCAAAGATTAGACTTAAATTTGGCATTAATAGATCTTAAAAATTTAAGAAATTTAGAAGAACTTGGTTTAGAAAATAATAATTTGACATCTTTACCAGATGAAATTGCTATGTTAAAAAAATTAAAAGTTATTGGATTAAGTGGAAATAGAAACTTAGATTTAAAACAAACTTTTATTTTATTAGGAAAACTGCCAAGAATAAAAAGTTTAAAACTTGAAAGTAATGGTTTACATACTTTGCCTCCGGAAACGGTAAATTTAAAAAAACTTAAAATTTTAAGTTTGAGTAATAATAATTTTAGAAAATTACCTAAGGAAATTGGAGAGTTAAGAAATTTAGAATATTTAAATTTGAGCGAAAATATTGGTATAGATTTAAAAGAAACTTTTATTCTGCTGAGCCGATTAACGAAATTAAATAAATTAAATTTATATAATAATAATATTTTAATTTTACCAAAAGAAATAGGTGAGCTTTCAAATTTAGAATATTTGTATCTTCACGGAAATAAATTAAGAAGTATTCCTCCACAATTATTTCAGTTAGAAAAATTAAAATCTCTTTATTTGAGAAATAACAATATTATACACATTCCAGCACAAATAGTTTCTTTGGATTTATCTGGAAATAAATTAAAATCTTTACCTCCTCAAATTGGAGGATTAAGTAGTTTAGAACGTTTGTTTGTTGCAAAAAATCATATGAATGAATTAACTTCATCCATTGGTGAACTAGAAAATTTAAAATATTTAAATATTTCTAACAATGCAATTAAAAGACTTCCGGAAGAAATAGGAAATCTAAAAAATCTTGAAGAACTTTCTGCATCAAGAAATGAATTATTCGAATTACCTTACACCATAGGAGACCTTGAATATTTAAAAAGTTTGTTTTTAGAATATAATCAACTTACTGAATTGCCTAATACTATAGGAAAATTAAAAAGATTAAAAATTCTATTTTTAGAACAAAATAAAATTTTTGAATTACCAGACAATATTACACTAATGGTAAATATTGTAAAGTTAAATTTAATGTCTAATAAATTAACTGCTTTACCATCAGGAATGTCAAATTTAACAAATTTAGAAAAAATTTATCTTTCTGGAAATACTTTTTCTGCAAAAGAAAAAGCGAAAATTAAAAAAATGATAACAGCAAAAGCTTTGATGTTATAATTTATATAATTTTTTTGTATAATTATATCCGCTAAATATTTATGGTAATTAGAATTTTAATATATGTTTTGAATAATATATTTTATTCAAAATAATGTTCATTGAAGTTCTATATTTTTACTTAAATATTTTTTTAATTTAAAAGCATAAAAATTTTGGTCATTTTTTGAAAAATTTTTCAAAAAATATAATGTGTTTAGATTTTCTAAAAACTTTAAAATTTCTAAATTAATAGAAAATATATCTATTATTATTTTATTTGTAATTATAACAAATTAATTAATCAAAACATTATATTTATACCAAACCAAAATTTATTTTAAAATAAATTTTTTATATTTAGAACCAAAAAATTCTATAGAATTAATTCTTAACATTTTTATAAATTTAAAAAAAAATACTAATTATAAAAAAAACATTTTTTTTGTAAAAAATTTTTTTATAAATTATAAAAATGAAACCAAAAGTTAGCGTTATTATGGGTAGTACTTCCGATTTACCAGTTATGAAATCGGCATTGGAATTTTTAAATGATTTAGAAATTCCTTTTGAATTGAATGCTCTTTCAGCACATAGAACACCAAAACAAGCAATGGATTTTGCAAAAAATGCTTACAATAGAGGAGTGCGAGTAATTATTGCAGGAGCAGGAGGAGCAGCACATTTACCCGGAGTTATTGCTGCTCTTAGTCCAATTCCTGTGATTGGAGTTCCAATAAAATCATCAAATTCTATAGATGGTTGGGATTCTATTTTATCTATTTTACAAATGCCATCAGGGATTCCTGTAGCGACGGTTGCACTAGATGGAGCAAAAAATGCAGCAATTTTATCTGCTCAAATTCTTGCAACAGGAGATGTTAAAATTCTTAAAAAAGTTAAAGATTTTAAGTCTTCTTTGGAAGAAAAAATTTTAAAAGCAAATAAAGAATTATCTAATGTAAAATATAAATTTAGAGTTTAAATTTTTTCTTTTTTATAAAAGCAAAATTTTTTTTTGAAAAAAACGCCATTTTTTTATGAATTTTAAATAAAAAAAAATTATGGTTTTTTATAATTTATAAAATTTTTTTTTTAAATTAATTTTTTTAAAAAAATAGCACAGAAATTGCAATAAAATTTTCAAAATTAAAAAAATGAAAATTTTTAAAAAATTAACTATAAGTATGCGTTTGATTTTAGGTTTTGGAGTAGTTTTAATCCTAACTTCCATACTTGGAATTATCGGAATTAGAGAAATGAAATTGCTGACAGATTTAACCGCAAAAATGTATAAACATCCTATGCAGATAAATAAAGAAGCAAAAAGCATAAAAACTAATGTTTTTGCTATGCAATCTTATATGAACAAAGTTGCTTTGGCAAACTATAATGCGGAAATAAACGCAATAAAAATAACCATTTCAGAATATGAAAAAGAAATTTATAAATCTTTTGAAATTATAAATAATATTTCTTTTGAAAAAGATGAGAACCAAATAAAAAAAGTTTTCGAAAGTTTTGAAAAATGGACTTATTTAAATAATAAAGTTTTAAACTTATTTCAAAAAAGAGAAAAAATAGAAGCATCTAATTTATTTCAAAATGAAACATCGACAGAAGCAAAGAAATTTAGATTAGCTATTTCTTTTTTAATTAAAACTTCTGATACAGAAGCAGATAGCTATTTGAAAAAAGCAAAAAAGCAAGAGGAAAATATTTATTAGAACAATTACTTTTCCAATAAATAAAATTGTTGAAAATATTAAAGCTATTGCTAAAGGAGATTTTTTTCAAAAAATAATAATTCACAGAAATGATGAAATTGGGAAACTTGCTATGTCTATAAAAGAAATGCAAATTAATTTAAAGGAAAAAAACAATTTTGCAAAAAATATTTCTATGGGTGATTTTTCTCAAAAAATAAGTATTTCAACTAAAAAAGACCTATTAGCGCAAACAATGAATGAAATTGTAGATACTTTAAATGAAATTGTAAAACAAGCAAACAGCATTTCTCTTGGAAATTATAGTATAAATATTCAACCAAGAAGTGAAAAAGATACAATTAGAATTGCTTTGCAAAAAATGGTAAAAACTCTTAGAGAAGTTGATGAAGTAACTAAACAAATTGCAAAAGGAGATTTTATGACCGAAATTGTTCCAAAATCAGAAAAAGATGTTTTATCTATTTCTTTGAATAAAATGATAAAATCTTTGAGAGATACAAAAAGAGAAAATTATTTGCAAAATATAATGAAAACCGGACAAAATATTTTGAACGAAAAAATGCGTGGAGACTTAGATGTTTTTTCCATTTCTAAAAATGTTATTACTTATTTATCAAAATTCCTCGATGCAAAAGTTGGAGTTTTTTATCTTTATAAAAATAAAAAACTTGAGCTAATAAATTCTTATGCTTTTGTAAATAGAAAATCTATAAAAAATAAATTTGAAATTGGAGAAGGTTTAGTTGGACAATGTGCTTTAGAGAAAAAAATTATTACTGTAAATAATTTGCCAAAAGATTATATGTTTGTCCAATCTGCTCTTGGAAATGCTGTTCCATCTTACATTATTGTTGTTCCTATTTTATTTGAAAAAGAAATCAAAGGTGTTATGGAATTTGGTATTTTTAGAGAATTACAAACTTATGATATTGAATTTTTAAATTCAATATCAGAAAATATTGGTATAGTTTTAAATTCTTCGCAATCAAGAAATAAAATGCAAAAATTGTTAGAAGAAAGAAAAACTGCATCAGAAATTTTACAAACTCAGCAAGAAGAGTTAGAAACAACTAATGAAGAACTCGAAACACAAACATCAAAATTGCAAAAACGAGAAGAAAAATTGAAAAATCAACAAATTGAATTGGAAAAAGTTAATAGGGAACTTTTAGAAAAAACTAATTCTTTAGAAAAACAAAAAGATGAAATTTCTAATAAAAATAAAGAAATTGCACAAAAGATTGTTGAGATAAAAAAATCAAGCCAATATAAATCTGAATTCCTTGCAAATATGTCTCACGAATTAAGAACTCCATTAAACAGTTTATTAATACTTTCTGAAAGTCTTTCGGAAAACAAGGAAAAAAATCTTTTAAATTCACAAAAAGAATCTGCTGAAATTATTCATAAAAGTGGTAAAGATTTACTTATTTTGATAAATGATATTTTAGACCTTTCAAAAATTGAAGCAGGAAAAATGACCGTTAATTTAGAAAAATTACCTTTAAGAGAAATTATAGATAATATAATTAGTTCTTTTCATCATAATATAAAATCAAAAAATCTTAATTTTAAATTAAATATTGAAAAAAATGTTCCACATTTTCTAAAAACTGACGTTCAAAAATTAGGACAAATAATAAAAAATTTACTTTCTAACTCTCTAAAATTTACATCAGAAGGAGAAATTTCTTTAAATGTTTATTGTGTAAATTCTGAAATAGAATTTAAAAATACAAATTTAAAAAAAGATAAAGTCCTTGCAATTTCTGTAAAAGATACTGGAATTGGCATTCACAAAGATAAACAAAAAGAAATTTTCGAAGCTTTTTTACAAGCAGACGGAACGATTTCAAGAAAATTTGGTGGAACTGGACTTGGACTTTCAATATCCAAAGAATTAACAAAATTGCTTGGCGGAGAAATCTTTTTAGAAAGCAAAATTGGAGAAGGTTCAACTTTTACAATTTATTTTCCTTATGAAGAAAATAATTTGAAATTAGAAAAAACAGAAAAAACATTCATTTTTGATAAAAAAATTATTAAAAAAGATAATAATATTTCGAAAGAAACAAAAAATATTCTTTTAATAGAAGATAATAAAAACTTGATTGTCAGCATTAAAACTTTATTTAGAAATGAAAATATTAATATTATCGCTGTTACAAATGGAAATGAAGCTTTGCAATTACTAAGAGATGAAAATAATTTTGATTGTGTAATTTTAGATATTGGTTTACCAGATATTTCTGGAATTGACATGCTAAGACTTCTATATAAATATAAAACAAAAAAAATGCCACCGATTATTATTTATACTGGCAAAGAACCATCTAAAAAAGAATATAAAGATTTAAAAAAATATGTTCATTCTATAGTTGTAAAGGATTTAAATTCTGATAAACTTTTATTGAAGAATACTAATTTTATTTTAAATAAAATGGAAAAAAAATTTTTTAAAAAAAATGACGTTTTTTTTGAAAAAAAAATTTTGATAGTTGATGATGATATGCGAAATATTTTTGCTTTATCAAAAATTTTGAGAGATAAAAATATGAAAGTTGTAAAATCTATGAGCGGGATTTCTGCATTAAAAATTTTAGAAAATGAAAAAGATATAGATTTAATTTTAATGGATATTATGATGCCAAAAATGAACGGCTATGAAACAATACAAAAAATTAGAAACAACTTAGATTTAAAAGAGATTCCAATAATTGCTCTAACAGCAAAAGCAATGAAAGAAGATAAAGAAAAATGTTTATCTGTTGCAAATGCATATATTTCGAAACCAATAAATATGAAAAATCTTTTTGATACCATGAAAAACCTTTTATAAAAAAAATAATAAAATTCGTTTTTAAAATCTTATTGAAAACGAATTTTTATTTTTTTTGAAAAACCCGAGAAATTTTAATGATTTTTTATCATTAAAAAAATTTTTTTTCAAAAAACGTCCAAAATTTAAATTAAATTTTTTTTCAAAAAACGTCCAAAGTTTTAAATTTTGAAATAAAAAATTTTTTTTCAAAAAACGTCCAAAAATTTCAAATTTTAAATTTAATAATGTGCGGTGAAAACACTGCAATGCACAGAAAAATTCGAAATTAATTTTTTTTTCAAATTCATAAAATTTTATGAATTTGAAATTTTTCAATTTTATTTGAAAAATATATAATTTTAAATTTTGGGGAAAATAACAGGAATAATTTTAGCGAAGAAATTTTTTAATAAAAATTTATTCGCAAATTTGAACACAAAAAAAGATTATTTAAAATATAAAGATGAAACATATTTCTAAAACTTTGAAATTATATAAAAAAAATTTATTGAAAAATGATAAATTTTTAAATATTCATATTAAAAAAATTGGGAATTAATTCTCGACAAAACAGTTTCTTTTTATACGAAAAAAATTGTCCTAAATAAAAATAAAGTATATGTTTCACTAAGTTCTTTATTCTTAAAAAATGAAATATCTTTTTTTAAAAAAGATATTATAAAATTAAATGAAAAAATCGGGAAAAATTTAATAGAAGGAATAATTATTTATTAAATTTTTATATAAAAAAATCATAAAAAAATTGACGTTTTTTGAAAAAAAAATTTTAAATTATAAAAAACATAAAAAATTGGCGTTTTTTGAAAAAAATTTTTTTTATAAAAAAACATAAAAAAATTGGCGTTTTTTGAAAAAAATTTTTTTTATAAAAAAACATAAAAAAATTGACGCTTTTTGAAAAAATTTTAAATTATAAAAAGCATAAAAAATTGGCGTTTTTTGAAAAAATTTTTTTTATAAAAAAACTAACGTTTTTTGAAAAAAAAAATTTTAAATTATAAAAAAACATAAAAAATTGGCGTTTTTTGAAAAAAATTTTTTTTATAAAAAAGCATAAAAAAATTGACGTTTTTTGAAAAAAAAATTTTAAATTATAAAAAACATAAAAAATTGATGTTTTTTGAAAAAATTTTTTTTTATAAAAAAACATAAAAAATTGATGTTTTTTGAAAAAATTTTTTTTTATAAAAAAACATAAAAAAATTGACGTTTTTTGAAAAAAAAAATTTTAAATTATAAAAAACATAAAAAATTGGCGTTTTTTGAAAAAAATTTTTTTTATAAAAAAACATAAAAAAATTGACGCTTTTTGAAAAAAAAATTTTAAATTATAAAAAGCATAAAAAATTGGCGTTTTTTGAAAAAAATTTTTTTTATAAAAAAACTAACGTTTTTTGAAAAAAAAAATTTTAAATTATAAAAAAACATAAAAAATTGACGTTTTTTGAAAAATTTTTTTTTTATAAAAAAACATAAAAAAATTGACGTTTTTTGAAAAAAAAATTTTAAAATTATAAAAAAGCATAAAAAAATTGGCATTTTTTTGAGGAAAAAATTTGTCGTATATTAGTATTTTTATATATAAAAAAAAATATTAAAATTAAAAATTATATTTTTTATAAAAATTTATGAAAGTTTTAGTTACAGGTACAGCAGGTTTTATTGGTTTTCATCTAAGTAAAAAATTAATAGCAAGAGGAGATTCTGTTTTTGGTTTAGACAGTATAAACAATTATGGACGGTTATTAGAAAAAGGTCTATATAGGAAATCTATTTTTTACAATAAGAAAGTTAGAAGTAAAAAATATTCCAATTATCAATTTATTAAATTGAATTTGGAAGATAAAGAAAATATTTATAAACTTTTTCGTGAAGAAAAATTTGATAAAGTTGTTAATCTTGCAGCTCAGGCTGGAGTTCGTTATAGTTTGGAAAACCCACATGCTTATATAAACAGTAATATTGTAGGTTTTACAAATATTTTAGAAGCTTGTCGTCATCATAAAATTCAGCATTTAGTTTATGCAAGTAGTTCTAGCGTTTATGGTTTAAATGAAAATATGCCATTTTCTACGAAAAATAATGTTGACCATCCAATAAGTTTATATGCTGCAAGTAAAAAAAGTAATGAATTAATGGCTCATACTTATAGTCATTTGTTTAATCTATCAACAACAGGTTTACGTTTTTTTACTGTTTATGGAGAATGGGGGAGACCAGATATGGCTTTATTTCTTTTTACAAAGGCGATTTTGGAAAATAAAGCAATAGATATTTACAATAATGGTAATATGCAAAGAGATTTTACTTATATAGCAGATATTGTTGAAGGAATTATTCGTGTAATTGATAATATTCCAAAGGGAAATCCTAATTGGTCTGGTTTAAAACCAGACCCTTCTTCTTCAAAATCACCTTATAAAATATATAATATTGGAAATAATAATCCAGTTCAATTAATGGATTTTGTTTATGCGATAGAAGAAGCACTTGGCAAAAAAGCTGATAAAAATTTTATGCCGATACAAAAAGGTGATGTACCATCTACTTATGCTGATGTTTCTGGTTTAATTAAGGATTTGAATTATAAACCAAAAACAAACATTAAGAAAGGAATTAAAAATTTTATTAATTGGTATAAAAAATTTTATTAAAAATTTTAATATATTTTTAAACGCCCAAAATTTTAATATATATAAAAAAAAAAACGGCAATTTTTTTAATATTAAAAAAATTATTTTTCAAAAAAACGCCCAAAATTTTAATATTTTATAATTAAAAAATTATTTTTCAAAAAAACGGCATTTTTTTAAGATTTAATTTTTTTTTAATTTTGTGAAATATTTAAACCCATTACTAAAATATCATCTATTTGTTGGTTATTTCCACGCCATTTTTCTATAGTTTCATTCATAATTTCTTTTTGTTTTTCAAATGGTTCGTTTGCTGTTTTTATAACAAGCTTTTTGAAATTTTTAGACATAAATTTTTTATTCTTTTTACCACCAAATTGGTCTGCATATCCATCAGAAAATATATATATTTTGTCATTATTTTGTAATTTTATTTCATTATTTTCGAAAGGTTTTTCTTTTAAGAAAATTCCTATTGGATTTTTTGTTGCTTTTTTTTCAATTAATTCATTATTCCTAATAATATAAAGTGGATTATAAGCACCAGCAAATTGTAAAATATGTGTTTTTGTGTTAAAAATACACAAAGCAATATCCATTCCGTCTTTAAAAACACTTTTATTTGATTGTTTTAAAGAAACTTTTATTTGCGCTCTTAGTTCTTCAAGAATTTTTGATGCTGTTTTTACATTTTTTTTTCTTATTATTTCATTGAGGAAAGATATTCCTAACATACTTACAAAAGCTCCAGGTACACCATGTCCAGTACAATCGGCTGCTGCAAAAACTAAAAATTCATTTACTTTTTTTAAATAGTAAAAATCTCCGCTAACTATATCTTTTGGTTTATAAAGAATAAAATGTGAATAAAATTCTTTTGAAAATTCTTCTGACGACGGAAGTAATGCTCTTTGTATTCGTCTTGCGTGGTTTATGCTATCTTTTACATTTTTATGACTTTTTTCAATTTCTTTTTTTTGTAAACTAATAGAAGAATTTGCTTCGGAAAGATGTTCGCTTTGAATTTTTATTTCTTCGTTTTTTTCTGATAGAAGTTTATTTATTTCCATTAAATTTTCTGCTTGCGCCCGTATTTCTTCTTTTTGTTGATTTAAATCTTCATTAATTACTTTTAATTCTTCGTTCATTTGATTTAGTTCTGATGTTCGCTCTATTACTATTATCTCTAATTTTTCTTTTTCTTTTTCTAACCTTTTTGAATTTATTTTTTGAATGAAAATAATAAATAAATAAGATAAAACTATTAAAACAATATAAAAAAAATATCTCAAATAATAAATTTTATTTTTTACATAACTAAAGGTAATTCTTGAATCTCCAATTTCTATAGATAGAAATGGTTTATTTTTTTTCTTAAAAGAATTAACAAGTAATTCTCTTGAATTTATTCCACAAAAATGTATAGGAACTTTAGTTTCTTCTAAAAAATCATTTTGGTAAATTATTAAATTATTTCTATTTATTATTATAAACTCAGGAACATCATCATAGTTAATATCTTTAAAACCAAAAATTTCTATATTATTTTTTATATTAATTCTATTAATTTCTTCTAAATTTGCATTTAAAAATATAATTTCTTCCAATTTTGTATCATAAATTAAAATTTCATTTTTAATTTTATTTATTCTAAGTAAGCGAGTTTTTCGTGTTCCGGAATAATTTTTTAATTTTTTTCTTTTTATAATTTCTCCTTGAAAATTAATAATTTCTATAATCGGAATATCTGAAGTGTCTTTTTCAGAAATCGTTAATGAAACAATATGTTTTTCATTATTTATTTTTATTATATCTGCAGTTGTCATTTTTGTCCAACCTTTATATTCTATAGGTGGAAATTTAAAATTCATATTTTTATCAAATAAAATATTATATGACGAAAAATCTCCATATTTATAAGCATATTTTTTATATATATGATATAATCTAATTGAATCTGGATCTTTTGATTTTCCAATTCCCTCTAAAGTTTCAAAAGATAATGTATTTCCAACAGCAATATTGGAAGTTACTAGTACAAAATTAGAACTATCATTCTTCACAATCATAAAATTATTGATATTTATACTTGAATGCGGACTTTTTTTTAAGATTTTATTTTTATAATTATAAGAATATAATTTTCTAGGCTGAATTGTAAAACCAGAGACCAAATTAAAAATAATATTATTTTTATCAAATAAAATTTCGTTATTGCTAATATCTATAGCACCATTAAAATGTTTACAAGAATCAACGAAAATTCTTTTATTTTTTAATTTTTTATCATATTCAATAATATTCAAATAAACTTTTTTTTCATAAACGGATATAAAATAAATTTCTGTAATTCCATCTTTATTAAGATCTGCAAATGAAAGATTTCTGCTTATAAAAACTTCATTACTCAATAAATTATAAACATTTAAATATTTGTCATCTCTTTTGAAATTTATTGAATTACATGGTTTTTTCCTTTTTGAAAGTTCTAATTCTTCTATTTTACCATCATTATCAATGTCATAAAAATATGACATTATTTTATTTTCTATTTTTTTCTCTGAAACAGAATTTATAAGATATTTATTTAAAAAAAATTTATTTGGTATAAAAGTTATCAGTAAAATTCCAAGACATAAACTTATAATAAAATTTATTATTTTATCTTTAAATTTATCAATTTTATGAAAATAAATCCTTAAAAAAACATCATTTTATTAAAAAAATTTTTTTTATAAAAAATAAAAATCTTTTAAAATCGTTATAAAAAAATATTAAAATTAATGTTATGATGATAAAAAGAATATTAATATTTTTAATAGTATCTGTGATATTTGGCAGTTGCACTTTGATTCCATCTTTAAATCCTCTTTATTTGCTTGGTACTTGGGCGAGTACGGAAGAAAAAATGAATGAAAGCTGGGCTTTTGAAAAAGATAAAGTTGTTAAAAATAGTTATAAGTTAATTCATACAAAAAATGGCGAAAAAAGAGAACTTAATGCTGTTTTGGTAAAAATTGGAAATGATATTTTTATTGATATTTTTATTAATCAATTAAAATTAGAATTTGATAATTATTTGTATCGTTCTCATTTTTTTCCTGTGCATACTTTTTCTAAAATAAAAATAGAAAAAGATGAAATTATTATTCAAATGTTTGACTATGAATGGATGACATATAGTTTCTTCTGATTACAGTTTTCTTTTAACGGCTTCAACTGAAGATTTGCAAAAATTTGTAATAAAAAATAAGGATTTGCAAAAATTTGTAATAAAAAATAAGGATAATAAAGAAGCTTTTTACGACGACCTTATTTTGAAAAAAAATAAATTTTAATTAAATAAAAATTCAAATGAATAAAAATTTTTTTTTCTTAATTTTTGTGTTTTTTTTTAATTTTTTATCTTTTTCTCAGGATAAAAAATATGCTAAGGAAATTATAAAAAAGTTAAGTTCTGAAGAATTTCTCGGAAGAGGCTACAGTCATAATGCTGATAAAATTGCGTCTAATTTTATAAAAGAAGAATTAGAAAAAATACCTTTGCAAAAATTTGACACTTCATTTTTTCAAAATTTTGATATTTCCATAAATAATTTTTCCGGAAAAATGACGGTAGAAATTGATGATAAAAAATTAATTCCTGCCGTTGATTATTTAATAGATGGCATTTCAAAATCTTGCAAAGGAGAATTTGAAATTGTTTTATTGAACAAACTAATTCTGCAAAATCAAAAATTATTTGATGAATTTAAGAAAAAAAAATTTTTAGAAAAAGTTATTTTAATTGACACTGTTGGAGTTTCCAATAAAGAAACATTACAAATCTTAGAGACTTTAATTTATTTTAATACTTTTAAAACTGCAGCTTATATAGAAGTTTATGATAAAGATTTAATTTTTTCGCCTTCTATGAAAGAAGGAAATTCAACAATAATAAAAGTTAAAAGAGAAAAAATATTGCCGCTTTTGTTCAAGGAAAAACAGATAAATTTCTTGTATTCTCTGCTCATTATGACCACATTGGAGAAATGGGAGAAAATGTTTATTTTCCCGGAGCAAATGATAATGCAAGTGGTGTAGCAATGATTTTAGACCTTGCAAAATACTTTGCGAATTTGAAAGAAAAACCAAATTATTCTATAGCTTTTTTATTCTTTTCTGCAGAAGAAATCGGTCTAATTGGTTCTAAATATTTTTGTGAAAATCCATTATTTGAAATGAGAAACATAGAATGTCTAATAAATTTAGATATGGTTGGTTCTGGGGAAAAAGGAATTACAATAGTTAATGGAAAAGTTTTTGACGAAGAATTTAATAAATTTACCGAAATAAACGGAAATAAAAATTATTTGAAAAAAATAAAAGCTCGAGACAAAGCAGCAAATAGCGACCATTATTTTTTTTATAAAAATAATGTAAAATCGTTTTTTATTTACACTTTGGGAAATTACAAAGAATACCATAATATTTATGATAAGTCAGAAGAATTGCCATTAAATGAATACGAAAATTTATTTAAACTTTTAATAGATTATTCTAATTGGGAATTAAAAAAATAATTTTTTTTTTTTAAAAATTAAATTTTACATTTGTAAAAATTTTTAATAAATGCCTCCATAGTTCAAGGGATAGAACGAAAGTTTCCTAAACTTTAGATACAAGTTCGAGTCTTGTTGGAGGTACTTTTTTTTAATAAAAAAACCGCAAAAATTTTTAAATTTCATTTATATTTTTGTCAAATTTTATTTTTCAATTTTCAATATTTTTTTTATAAATAATTTTATTTTATATTTTTTTTGTATTTTTAATTTTTAATTTTATAAAAAATTATAATATGAGTAAAAAAATAATATTTTTTTTATTGGTAAGTTTATTATTTTCTTTTTTTTCTTGTAAAAAATCTTTAACAGAAAAAGATTTTGAAGTTTTTATCAAGAAATATGAAAAAAAACTTGTACCTTTACAACAAGATTTGTCTTTCGAGACTTTTAATGCTGCAATTTCTGGCTCTGATAAAGATTATAAAAAAGTTGCAGAAGTAAAAATTAAGCTGACTAAATTTTATTCAAATAAAGAAGATTTTGAATTAATAGAAAGTTTAAAAAAACAAAATGTTGTAAAAGATAAAATTCTAATTAGAGAATTAGAAGAAATTTATAATGAATATCTTTTACATCAGGTTAAAGAAGACAAAATGGAAGAAATAATTTTGTTATCTAAAAAGATTGAGCAAAAATATAATACTTTTAGAGCAAAATTATCTGACGAAGAATTAACAGATAACGACATAGATAGTCGTTTAGCAAATTCTAATGACCCACAAGAATTAGAAGCTGTTTGGAAAGCGAGTAAACAAGTTGGTAATTTAATTGCTAACGATATGATTAAACTTGTAAAAATGCGCAATGCTTCTGCACGTTCTATTGGTTTCAAAAACTTTCATGACATGAAATTAATTTTAAGCGGACAAGACCCAAAAAAAATAGATGCAATCTATAAAGAATTAGATATTTTAACTAAGGATGTTTATTCATCTTTAAAAGATGAAGTAGATGAATATTTATCATCTTTTTATAAAATAGAAGTAAATAAACTTCGTCCTTGGCATTATCAAAGTCGTTTTTTTCAAAATGCACCGAATATTTACGAAGTAAATTTTGATGAATATTTTACAGGAAAAGATATAGTTTTATTTGCTAAAAATTATTTTAGCAGTATTGGTTTGAATATAGAAAGTATTTTATCAAAAAGTCATCTTTATGAACAAAGTGGGAAAAGTCAATTTTCCGGAGCATTTAATATAGATAGAAATGGTGATGTTAGAATTCTTGCAAATATAAAAGATAATCACAGCTCTATGTACATTATACTTTATGAAACGGCTTTCGCTGTATGTCAAAAAGATGTAGATAAAAAATTACCTTTTTCTCTTCGTTTGCCTTCGCATTTTATAATAAATGATGGTGTTGCTACATTTTTTAGCAATTTTTCTTACCGTTCTTTATGGTTGCGAAATGCAATTAAAATACCAAAAGAAGACGCAAAAAATATGAAAATCACTTGTGATAAACGTTTTCGTTTGGCAAAATTTATTTTTAGTAGATGGGCACAAGTGATGTATAATTTTGAGAAAAACTTATATAAAAATCCAGACCAAGATTTGAATAAATTATGGTGGAATCTTGTAGAAAAATATCAAAAAATTAAAAGACCGGAGAATAGAAACGAACCAGATTGGGCAACAAAAGCACATTTTACCACTCAAGCTTGTACTTATCACAATTATATGCTCGGAGAACTTCTTGCTGCACAACTTCATAATTATATATCAGAAAATATTTTAGATGAAAATGATACATTAGAACTTTCAAAAAATAAAAAAATAGGGGAGTTTTTTATTGAAAAAGTTTTTAAACCGGGAAAATCTTTGACTTGGGAAGAACTTATAAAAGAAGTTACAGGAGAAGAATTAACTGCAAATTATTTTAAAATAAAGTATATAAATTTGTAGATTTTTAATAAATAAAAATTTTTATTTAAGACAAGTTTTAAAACTTGTCTTAAATAAAAATTTTTTATTTTGCACTCATGCAAATATCAATAAAATGATGTTTTTCTGGATGCTCTTCTGGATTGTTCAAATATATCTCATAACTCGGTCGTGACATATCTATTTCATGCTTATTTTCTTTCATCCACACAACAACTTTATTCCATGCTAAACCATATTCTTCCGGAGATTTCAATTCTGCATACATAGTAATATATTTGCCTCCAGGTAAAATTTTCTTTTTTATTTCGCCTCCATCTTTACAAACACAAATGTTTTCAGGAATTTCCATGCAAACATCTAATTTTAACTCATCTAATGGAGTAATTTTCGGATTATTTTCATAAGAAGATAACATTACTAAGTTTTGATTTAGTAAACCTTTTGGTCCTGCCCAAGCAAAAAGTTTTCCAAATAATCCAGCAAAAATTTCTGGATTTCCTATATAATTACCTGTGTAAGAAACAAATGCTACTTTTCTTTCAGATAATTCGTATCCGCTCATTATAGTATGGTAAATTTCAATTTTTTGCATTTTACAAAAAACGCAACAACCTTAAAATCAAAGCTTTATGGTTTTTGTTTTTTGCGAAA
>NBLL01000098.1 GCA_002084355.1 Bacteroidetes bacterium 4572_128
AGAAAATACATAAAAGCTTTTAGAAATATTGGTAAATGTTCATTTACAAGTAATTAATATGCTTAGACTGACGGCTATTGCGTCCACGCTTGATTTCTGGATCAGTCCAAAATTTTAAATATTTTAATTTCAAAATAAAAAAAATTTTTTTTCAAAAATCGTCCAAAATTTTTAAGATTTTTCGACAAAACAACATTGGAGGTTTTTTTTTGAACCTCCAATGTTTGATGTCGAAACATTGGTGTTAAAAAAAAACTCCAATGTTAAAAAAATTTTTTTCAAAAATCGTCCAAAATTTTAATGTTTTTTAATTTCAAAATAAAAAAAAATTTTTTTTCAAAAATCGTCCAAAATTTTAATATTTTTAAAAAACAACATTTGGTAGAAAATGTTAAAAAAAAAAATTTTTTCAGAAAAACGCCCAAATTTTAACATTTTTAAAATTAGAAATTATAAAAATTTTTTCAAAAAAACGCCCAAATTTCAATATTTTTGAAATTAGAAATTATAAAAATTTTTTTTCGAAAAACGCCCAAAATAAAATTTTAATAAATTTAAAGATAGAAATTATTAATATCTTATTTTTTAATTTTTATTAAAATTAGATCAACAACATTTTATTTATATCTTCCTGCCATTCTTTTGAGGTTTTTATATTTGGATTTTCTTTAGGCAAAACTTTCTCAAATATTTCTACAGACTAGTATAAGAAATTGCTAAAAAAGGGTGATTTTTATCTAAAACTTTTTCACGTATTGAAATTGCTTTTTTATGATATTCTAATGCTTTTTCATTATCGCCAAGATTTTTATAAGTTGAGGCAATATTATTGTAAGAGGTCGCCAAGTCTGGATGGTTTTTATCTAAAACTTTTTCCTTAATTTTTAGTGCTTTTTCATTATATTCTAATGCTTTTTCATTATCACCAAGATAAAGATAAGTAGTAGCAATATTATTATAAGAAATTGCTAAAAAAGGGTGATTTTTATCTAAAACTTTTTTATATATTGAAATTGCTTTTTTATGATATTTTAATGCTTTTTCATTATCGCCAAGATTTTGATATTTTTCGCAAAAAACAAAAACCATAAAGCTTTGATTTTAAGGTTGTTGCGTTTTTTGTAAAATGCAAAAAATTGAAATTTACCATACTATAATGAGCGGATACACTTTTTCCTTAATTTTTAGTGCTTTTTTATTATATTCTAATTCTTTTTCATTATCGCCAAGATTTTGATAAGTTGATGCAATATCATTATAAGCATTTGCCAAAGAAGGATGATTTTTATCTAAATTTTTTTTATATATTGAAATTGCTTTTTTATTATATTCTAATGTTTTTTTATAATCTCCTTTTGCATGTAAAACTGAGGCTAAATTATTAGATAAAGTTGCAATCTCTTTTATGTTTTCTATTTTATTATTTTTTTCAAATTCTTTATAAAATATTAAAACAATATTTTCTGCATAAATTAAATATTTGACAAAATCCAATTTATTTTTATAAGGATCTGTATCTAAAATATCAATAAAATATCTAATTAAAACTATACAGTTTTTTGGATTTGAATTTAATTTTTCAAAAGTAATTTGTTGTAAAACAGCGTGGCATTTATATGAGTTTTCAGTAGTTTGTAAATATCCGCTTGATACTAAATTTTCTATGGTATGTTCAAAATCATTTTCATCTTTGATTTGAAAAAAGGCTTTTAATTTTTCTATTTCTATAAAATCATTCGGCAAAATAGAAAAATAACGTAATATTTTTTTTTCCTCATCTGTCAGTTGCTCAAAATTAAAAAGCGATAAAATATAATCTTTCATTTTACACTCCTTTTCTTTGTTGGTCATTTCGGCGTGTAATCCTATTCCTATTTTTCTTTGTAGTTTGTCATCTTTAAAATCGCTTACTTTCAAAATTTGCAAAATTTCAGCAATTTCTAAACTCTTTTTATTTCCTGCTTTTGCAATTAATTCTATCATCAAAGTATGATAATCTATATGTTTCAAAAGCTCTAAAAAATTTTTTTCTTCGTTTTTGGCTATTTTTTTTAAAAAATGTTTTTCAAATAATTTTTTTGCACTTTCCAAATCCAAATGCTCAATTTCTAAAATATTGATATTGTCAATTTTTGCTCGTGAAGTCATTAAAACTTTCCAATTATTCAAAGATTGGAGTTGAAAATAATTTTCTTGCAAGTCTTTTTTATCATTTGCATTATCTAAAATCAATAAATTATTTCCTGAAATATAATTTAATTTATTTAAAATTCTTTTAAATTGATTGTCCTTTTTTTCTAAGTTTTCAATTCCAAATTTTGTCATTTGAAACTCATTTTTAAAATCATTTTGCAAATCTGAAAACACAGAAACCCATAAAATATTATTGTAATTATTTTGAAAACGATTAATATATGCTTGTGCCAAAGTTGTTTTTCCTATTCCTCCCAAACCATTTAATAAAACTAAAGGTTCGTTTTTTTTACTTAAATTTTCATCTATATATTTCAATTCTGTTTCACTACCTACAAAATATTTTTTCTCAATTTTTGCGAAATTATTTAAAAAAATGGTTTTGTTTTCTGTTATAATTTCTTTAAAATTTTCGTATTTTCTTGGTAAAATTTTTTCTAATTGGTCTCCAAAATGTTTTAAAAGTCCTTCTGTATTTTCGTATTTTGTATAAAAATGGTTTAATTTTTCTAAATGTTTTTTAAAATTTAAAAGTGTAATAAATTCATCTGTAATTTCTTCAGTTTTTATATTTGAATTTTTAAAATAAGTATAAATCAGCGGTTTACCACTTTCGTGGAAACTTTTAAATGCAGTTTCAAATTCTTCGTTAGTGTATCTTCCTACTTTCGTAAAAAATAAACTTACAAAAATATCACACTCAGAAATCACTTTATTATATTCGTCTTGCAAACGCTTTTGAGCCATCGCATCTATGAAATCTTCCCAAATAATTAATTTTAAAAAAACATCTCTTTTTTGTAAAATATTATTTTTGCGATTGATGAAAATTTCAAACTCTTTTCTTTCTTCTTTTAATTCTGAAGATGAAGCTAAAAAGATTTTGATGGTTTTTATGTTTCTCTTTCTAATATACTTTCTATCAATATCAACAATCATATATTCAATTTCTTCAATTAAACCTTCTTGTTTTAGTAAGTTAAATTTGTCTTGATATTTTTTATTGTCAGGTTCTAAATATAAATTTTGAGTATCAATTTGTATTTCTTTTTGTAAGTGAGCAAAAGAATTTTTCGGTAAGTTGGTATTTTGGTATAATTCTATAACTGCTTTTCTTGCAATTTCTTCAGTATTTTTATGTTCTTTCAAAAGACCATACAAATCTAATCGCCATTTTTCATCAAAAGCAGATTTTTTTAGAAAATTAATTTTCATTAATTTCAATAAGTTAGCATAAGACAATGATTTTTCTTTAATGATTTGATGATTTTCTAATGCTTTGCCAATCGCTAAAATAATTTCCCAATTTATTTTTTGATGTACAGACAAGGAAATTATCCACAAAAACATATCCATATCAGAAAAAAAAATTTGCTTGAAATTCTCTATATTTTTAAAATTATATTGCTCTTTTTTTGTCAAAACGTAATAATATTTGACAAGGCTTTTGAAACTCTTTTTTTCTGTATTTGTTAGCTCTTTGATGAGTTCAAATAAAGCCTCTATATTACTCGGCAAAATTGTCAATAAATCATAAATCTTAAATTCTTCATAAGCCCAATTTTTGACAGTTTCATTGATTATCAATGCTTTATTTTCCCAAATTTTAAAATCATTTGTTGCCCAATTAGTCAATTCTCTTGTTCTGCCAGAAATAAAAGACGATGCTTTTCCAAAAATAATCAAATCATAATCACTATATTTTGTTTGCAAAACCGATAAATCTACACCATCAGGATACTAAATACTCAAAAAGATGACTTTGCTTTTTTTGATTATTATCATGGTCTATCAAAATCAAATATTCAGGTTGTTGCTTGATATTTTAATAAATAAATTCTGTAAAACCTCCGTTTTTTTTCTCAAATTATTTGCCAAGTCAAAAAATCGCTTTTCTGTTTCTATGTGTTTTTCTTGCTTTGGAAAAATAATCGTGTAAGGCGGTTTATCACTCACCACAATAGACGTTTGAGATTTCTTTTTGTCTATTTCGTAAGTTCCTTTATTTTCAGATGACAAAGAAAAATTTTCTTCTGTATTTGTTGGTGTATTTTCTTCATCGTTTTGTTCTTCATTTTCATCAAAATCATCATTTTCTTGAGAATTAAAAACCTCTTTTTCTTTTAAATATTCATCAAAAATAAGACTAAATTTTTTTTGTTCTTTTTCATTTTTAACAAAAATAGGAGAAAGAATAAATTTTAGATTTTCCAAATTATTCAAATATTCATTGCCTATTATTTTTATAATTTCATAAATACGCAAACGAGTATTTATATCAATATAAAAATTTGCATTTTGCAATTTTATAATAAGGCTCTCTAACGGTAATTCAAAAAATTCTTCTGTTCCTTGCATTGTTTTTTATATCTAAAAATTTGTATTTTCTTTTAAATCTTCTTCAGTTTTCGCAAGTAATGAATAACTTATTTTCAAAATATTTTCTTGTTTTTTAGTTAAATTATCAAAATCTATATTTTCGTCATTTTCAATAAATTTTTCTAATTCTAAAACTTTTAACCACGAAATAAATTCTGCAGTTGCTGGTTTTTTCTTGAGCATATTTTCTCGCACTTCTAAAAAATAATCTACAAAAACATCTTTTGCATATTTTGAAGTATCTCCTAAATGCAGTTTTATAATTTCTATCAATTCATCTTTTTTAGGAAAAGGAAGATGAAAAAATACGCAACGTCTCAAAAAAGCATCAGGCAAGTTTTTTTCGGAGTTACTTGTCAGAATAACGATAATTTTTTCTTCACTTGACTTTTTAATTGTTTCGTCAGTTTCTTTTATCGTAAATTGATAATTTTCTATTTCATTCAAAATATCATTCGAAAAGTCTCTCGGAGCTTTGTCAATTTCATCTATCAAAACAACAGAACTTTGAGGATGTTTTATTTTTTCTTCTAAATATTTTTCTTTTATAGATTCATCATCTGAAGCAAAAGCAATCGCTTTTCCTAATGCTTGTAGCGTGATATATTTTGAAGTATCTAAATGACAATTTTCATTTTTATGCTTGATATTTGCATCGTGAAAATGTTTAATAGCGTCATAAGTATAAAATAAATCACTTGCTACAGAATTTGTTTTTGTATTAAATACAAAAGGTTTTTCTATCAAATTTTCATTATTTTGACTCAAATCATAAGCTACTTTATGAGCTAAACGTGTTTTTCCAGTTCCCGGTTCTCCTGTAATTAACAAAGGCTGTCCCAAAGCAATCGCCACTTTTACAGCAGATTGCAATTCTGGTGTTAAAATATAATCTTTTGCTTTGGCTTCTATTCTCTGCCCTGTAAATTCCGAAAGTTTAAAATCTATTTTTAGTTTATTCATTGTTTAAAATATTATATTTTTCTGAAAGAAAGTCGAACATTTCCAATACTTCTTCCATTGTAAATTCTTTTTTATTTGTTAATGAAAACTCTTTATTTAAAATATTGAAAAGAGAAATATTAATTTTTGAACCAAGCTCTATACTTTTAATCCAAGTTCTAATATCATCTAAATTAATTATTTGAATTTCTGGTAAAACATCAAATTCTAAATTTTTAATACACTTTTGAATCTTATCTTTTTTAGTTTCTCTAAAACTATCTAAACTAAAAAAAGAATTATCTTTAATTTCACTTGTATATATAATTGACCAAAAAAAGATAAATCTCAACTTTGTTTTTTTTATTTGATTTTTACAAAAATCATTGATAAAAAACTCTATAAATTCATGTATAATTTCCCATTGCCTACTTTCTACAATAAAATTAATTGTAATATATTTTTTTTTTTGTAAAGTCTTTGAATTAAATAAGCTTTCCAAACAAGCTTCTTTAGGAAGTTCTTCATTAAAAAAAGAAAATATTTGATATAAAGTTTTTATTTTTAAACTATCAATATTATCAACTTGAGGTATTTGTAATATTTCAAAAATTGAATTATTATCATTATCATTTATATGTTCATTAAAAAATCTTTGAGGTAATATTTCTGGGCATTGTTCTGCTTTTGCATGAATTACATAAAATTGTATTTTTTCATTTTTATTCTTTTTAAAAACATTCTCAAAATAGTTATTTTGTTTATAACAATTACAAGAATATCTATAATAATTGCGGTCTAAAGAAATATTTTCTTTATTATTTGAATTAAAATAAACATCTCTACAAGAAGTATCTTGCAGAGATAAAACATGTTCACTATTATCTATTTTAGTTTTATTTTTACTCATTTTTAACTAAATAAATAATATAATTACTTTTTAATATTCAAATTATCAATAGAACTATCTTGAATAATAATTCCATTATCTCCAGAGTAGTTAATTGTATTTATTTTAGATGTTTCTGCTTTCTTCTTTTTCTTTTTGTTGTCATTATTTTCTTCTGATTTAGTATCTTTATTTTCTATAAGATACTCATAAGAAGCTTCTAAACTTTTAGTTAAGTCATTTAAATATTTATAAATATTTGAATTTGGCATTAATAATCCATTATGTTTAAAGAAATCAACTAAATCAAAGAAAGAAAAATCATTATTTGCTCCTTCTCCATAGTTTTCTCCATCAGGTTTGTAGAATTGTCTTTTCGCTAATTTTTCCCAAGCATTGATATTACAAGCTCCAAAATATACAGGGAAAAGTAAACATTTATTTTCTTGAGTTTTCTTAAAAAGTTTCTTAAACTCTTTTTCTTTGATGTATTCCGAATTAAAAAAACTATTACTTACCAATAAAATTCCAATATCAGCTTCTTTTAAAGCTTGTTTGATAGTTTTATTCCATTCTAAACCAACTAAAATATTTTTTTTATCTTCCCAAATAGTAAAATCAAATTTTGTAGAAGTATTTAATGATTTTCTTAATTCTTTACTAAAAACTTGAAAATAAAGTTTATCATCATGAGCATACGACAAGAATATTTTTGCTTTTATTTTTTCTGACATCTTAATTTTTTTTTGGTAAATATAATGTTTTTTAAATAAAAAAATTAAAAATATTAAAACTTTAACATTTTTTGAAAAAATTTTTTTTCAAATGAAAAAATATTGAAATTTTGGACGATTTTTTGAAAAAAAATTTTTTTAATTTCAAAATAAAAAATGTTAAATTTTGGACGATTTTTGAAAAAAAATTTTTTTTAATTTAAATTTAAAAAATATTAAAATTTTGGGCGATTTTTTGAAAAAATTTTTTTTATTTTGAAATTAAAAAACATTAAAATTTTGGACGTTTTTTGAAAAAAAATTTTTTTATTTTGAAATTTAAAAATATTAAAATTTTGGACGATTTTTTGAAAAAAATTTTTTTAAATTTCAAAATAAAAAATATTGAAATTTTGGTCGTTTTTTTGAAAAAAATTTTTTTTAATTGAAAATTTATTTTTTCAAAAAACCGTATTCATAAATTTTTGGCTCTATTTTTTTGGCTAAAACTTTTAGATTTTCTCGCAGAACTTTTATCAAATTCATATATTTTTTATCTTTACTTTTATTATTCATTCTTCCATTTTTATTTCTTCCCTGAAAATATGCACGAATATCATATAAAGAAGCATTGACATTGCAATTTTTCTGAGCGTGGTAATATTTCCAAAGTGTCAAACCTGCTTTAAAAACCGCTTTTGATGCTGATGAAAATTCTAAAAGTTCGCTTATTGATACTTTATTTCCTAATAAATCTCCATTTATATTTGCTTTTAATTTGCCTTTAATAAACTTAGTCATAAAGTTACTTGCAAACTTATCTCGTGCATTTACTTCTTGCTCTGTAAACGGTATCCAGTGATTTGTGCCATATTCACTTCGGATATTATTGCTAAATAATGTAAATGATAGACAATCATTTTGAAATTTTTTATCTTTTTCCCAATTGTCATTTGGATGTATAAATTGATCTCTATCATTTAACCAAGTGGCTTTTATGCTTTTCCTTACTGCAAAATATATACTCGCTTTTATCAAATTTTGAAAATTTATAAGAAATTGACCTGCTGATTTAATATAAATAGTTTTTGGATTTACAATTTTTACCATTGCTTGTGTTTGGAAATCATTACCTACAAATGGAAACTTTCCAATTAAAAAAGGGTCATTTTTTAATGCTCTAAATGGTTTTATCCAATCATTTATATATTGGCTATTAATATAAGCGTAATATTTTTTTACACCAATATAATCTCCATTTTTATCAAAAATATCAGAACTTATAAATTCAATATTTTCCTTTATATTCAAATTCCATATTTTAAATCCAATAGGAAAACTTCCTTTTACATTATCAAAAGTATTCGCAGGAACAACAAAAGATTTTATTAATCTCGTTCTAAAAAATTTTCTAAAATCAACAAAATGCTGACCAGAAATAGATTTTAATGTTGAAAATTCTGCAAGAATACAATTATCTATTTCAAAATAAATTCGTGTTAAAAATTGAGCAGTTGCTTCTGCATACGGCGGATTAATATAAATTACTAATTTTTCACGTTTTTTTGGGTCATTAATAATTTGCTGTAAACCGTTTGGTAATTTTGTAAATTCATCATTCAAAAAATCGAACTGAAAAACATGGCTTTCTAATAAATTTGCTCCGTTTTTAATTCTGTCTTTCAGCACATCTACGTCCTGCCTGTCTAATGTAGAAGCCCAAATATTGTATTTATTCGTAAGTCCCGCGAGTAAATTTCCCGTTCCACAAGCACAATCCCAAATATAATAATCGTCTTGCCAATCTTCTCCCAAAACCTCCGTTAAATACTTTTGGGAAAGCTCTACCCAAATTTGCGGCGTAAAAAAACTTCCTTTTCGCTCTCGCACATCCTGAGGAACGAGTAAATCTCGGCGCTCTACAATATAATCCCAATATTCTTCTTTTGGTGGTCTTTCGTATTTATTCCAAAATTCTTTATGAGATTTTTGCTCATCGCTAAAAGATGCTTTTCTATAGTTAAACATACCCAACTGATCAATTTTTCTATCGAGTTCATATTTGTCATTTTTGCAAATCACAAATAACTTTTCTTTCAGTGTTTTATTTTCACGAGAAAGTAAATCAGCAAGATAAAAATCACCGTCAATAATTCCACTTTTCTTAGCAATTTCCCAATTTACCCCAATGGTTGGTTTAACTGCATTCATCCATTTATTATAAATGACCATAAAATTATTTTTGTCTATTTTGATTTTCGTTATACCAAATTTCCCCAAAACAAAATTCGTTTTGATAAACTTTTTTAAAATTTTATCGTCTTTTTCGTAAAAAAAAATTAGTGTATCTTTTTCTAAAATGTTTTTTACTTTTTCATAAATTAATTGAAATTCTTTGGTTTTATGATTTGAAGGTGTAACATTCCAATTAAAATCATTGATATAAAAAATATCGTGAATATCATTATAAGAAATAAAAGCAATTTTTTCGGCATCAAAAGCTCCGAGCATCGCCGGAGGTCTAAAGATTCGTTTTTATGCATGGAAACGCAAAAATCTATATTTCCGATAATTTTTGTATTATCATATATCCAAAAATAATATTCGGCTATTTTATTTTTTAATTCTTCTTCTCTTATATTTAAATTGTATTTCATTTTTTGCTTTCTTTATAATTTTGTAAAATTATAAAAATTAAATGAAAAATTCATTTTTTGAAAAAAAAATTTTTTTAACATTGGAGGTTTTTTTTTTAACCTCAAATGTTTCGAATCACGATTTTTGAAAAAAATTTTTTTAATTTAAAAATGTTAAAATTTTGCCGTTTTTTTGAAAAAAAAATTTTTTTTAATTTAAAATTTCAGCATTTTTTTTAAAATTTCTTTACAAAAATTTCTATAAGCAGTAAACTCTAAGGTATCATCTTTTTTTAAAATTTCATTTAATTTTTCTTTTTGTGCTATTTGACTTCCTATTCCAGAAATAGAAATTTTAATAATTCTAATAGTTTCATCAAAAAATTTTTTTCTTTTATCTGTCAAATATTCTCTATTTAGCTGACATAAATTAATTGTGAATTGTAAATTTTCATGTTTAGAAAAAATTTTTCCTTTTTTATCAAATTTTAGTAATTTTTGAGGATTTTCTTTTTCAGGATTAAATACTTTAGGTTTTTCTATTTTATCGTATTTATCTCTTAGTTGATGAATGTTTGTCAAATCTTTATCTTCAAAATTCACTCTTTCATTTTCATTTTCAAAATAATTATTTTTGAATTTATTACATTTTGGACAAACAAAAAATAAATTATCCCATGAATAAATAAGCCAATAATAAATAGATTTTGGGCGATAATGCTCTATTTCTATTTGTTCCACTTTTTGCTCACAATAAGCGCATTTTTGATGATAAATTTCATTTAATTTATTTTTGACATCTTCGGCTTTATAATTTGCATTAAAGTTGCCAGATAATAATTTTTTAGATTTGATTAATTCATTTCGTTTTTTTTCTGTATTTTTTGAATTTAACGAAATGGGTATATCTTTTATATTTTTATTTATTTTCCTCATGGTTAATTTCATTAATTGCATTTTCTATCATTTCGTCAATATCTGCCACAGAATAATAGTTTTTGCCAGCATTTGCATTTATGTATTTATCTATCATTTTTTCGATACGAGAATACAAAAAATTATCATTAGTATTTAAGTTTTTTAATTGATTAAAAAGTCGCATTCGTGCATTATTAATACCAAAAAGAGGCGAAGTTATTAAAGTATTTAGCATTTCTGAAGTCATATTTTCTGAAAAATACGGCTCACTAATTTTGATAATATTTTTTTGTGATTTTTTATCAAACTCTTTAAAAAGTTTGTAAAAAACAGCATTTTCACCTGCTCCACGTATTACGTCTGGACTGTGAGTTGTAATTATCCACTGAATTTTAGGAAACCAATTTCGCAATTTATCAACTATGGAATAAGCCCATCTTGGATGCAAATGTAAATCAATTTCGTCAAGCAAAACAACAGCTTCAAAATCTTTTGAATTTTTTGCATTTGGCTGTATTTTTGAAAGTTTAGTAATTAAATCAGCAGTCCAAATTAAAACACTTTGATAGCCATCAGAAAGTTGATGAAATTCTAAAGAAGTACCAAATTCTATAAATTCAACACCTTTGTGATTTACTTTAATTTCTACATTTTCATTTAAAATATCATGAAAAATTTGAATTGCATTTTTCAAAGGAATTAAACTTGTATCATTCGCAAGTTCATAAAAATATAATTCTTTAAACCATTCAATGGGATCATTTAAATTTGTTTTATTATTGAATAAGGTCATAAAATTATATTTATTATTTTTATCTTTTATTATATTTCGTCTATTGATACCGTAAGCAAAAATATTTTCTACAAAAGAAAATTCCAAAGAACCATATTTTGTTTGACGATTATCTGTTGCATTTAAATTTAATTTTTCATTATAATTTAAATATGAGATTGCTTCTCCAACGAATTTTGCATCTGCATAATTTTTAATATAATTTTGTTGAAATGCAAAAAAGATAGCTTGCAAAAGAATAGTTTTTCCATCTCCATTTTCACCTAGAAAATAAATTTCTTTTTTATCTTTTAAGTTTTTAATTTCAATATTTCTTAGAAAGAAATAATTTTCAATATTTACACTATTTATAGAATTTATTTTATTAGAATTTTTTTTAAAATAATT
>NBLL01000099.1 GCA_002084355.1 Bacteroidetes bacterium 4572_128
TCGAGAGAAGATTTAAAAAAAATAAATTTTAGAAAATCAACGAGTATTTTTTCGCAAACAACAAAAAGTATAAAATCTTATTCTGATATTTCAAAAGAAATAAAAAATAAATTAGATCTTTATAAGAAGAAAATAAAAATTAATAATACAATTTGTGGACAGGTTTCAAATAGAGACAAACAAATTAAAGAATTTGCAAAAAAATATGATATTATAATTTTTGTTAGTGGGAAAAAAAGTTGGTTAATGCAAAAAATTGTAAAGGGGATTAAATTGAAAATTTTTTGAATTTAAAAAATCTTAAAAATTTTGGCATTTTTTTGAAAAATTTTTTTTTTAATTTAAAAATTCATTAAAATAATTGTTTTTTTTGAAAAAATTTTTTAAATAATTTAAAAATCATTAAAATTTTGACGTTTTTTGGAAAAAATGTTTTTTTTGAAAAAATTTTTTAAATAATTTAAAAATCATTAAAATTTTGACGTTTTTTGGAAAAAATTTATTTTTAATAATTTATATTAACATTAAAATTTTGACGTTTTTTGGAAAAAATTTATTTTAATAATTTAAAAAACATTAAAATTTTGGCATTTTTTGAAAATTTTTTTTTTTAATAATTTAAAATCATTAAAATTTTGGCATTTTGGCATTTTTTGAAAAAATTTTTTTTTAATAATTTAAAATCATTAAAATTTTGGCATTTTTTGAAAAAAATTTTTTTTTAATAATTTAAAAATCATTAAAATTTTGGCATTTTTTGAAAAAATTTTTTTTTTAATAATTTAAAATCATTAAAATTTTGGCATTTTTTTGAAAAAAAATTTTTTTTAATTATAAAAAATCATTAAAAAAATTGTTGTTTTTTTGAAAAAAAATTTTTTTTAAATTATAAAAAATCATTAAAATAATTGTTGTTTTTGAAAAAAAATTTTTTTTAAATTATAAAAAATCATTAAAATAATTGTTGTTTTTGAAAAAAATTCCTCATTCCTCATTAATAGATATTATTCCTTTTACTTCTCTAATTTTTAGATTAGTGAAATTTTGGTCTGATTGAAATCCATTTCCATAAATAATATTATCTTTTCTTGTAATTTTCACAAATTTATCAGAATAAATTAATTCTTTTTTTTGTTCCCAAACAAGATATTCGGTATTTAATTGTTCATTTTTCAAATGATTTTTTGCTATGACATTATTTTCTGCAACAAAAATATGCTTTTTATCGTAATAACGAGCATAATCAGAAACCATAGAAGACTCTAAAATTCCATTCTCGTCAAAAAATTTCACATTTATACCTTTTTCAAATTCAGTATATGTTTTTTTCTCTTGAATATATTTTTCAAGTTTTTTTGCAAATAAAATTACTTTTACTTTTCCGTTATCGGTATAAATAATTTCTATATTTTTTGCCGAAATATCAGGAAAATTTTCTTCATGAGTTAAATTATTAATTTCTTCTATTTTATTTTCACAAGAAAAAATTATAAAAACTAAAATTATAAATATGACCTTTTTCATAAAAATTTAAAAATATTAAAAAAAATGTTGTTTTTGAAAAAAAAATTTTTCATTTGAAAATTATATCAAAGAAATTTTTTTTACAATTTTATAAAAAAATTTAAATTACAATTATGATAGAAATTTTGTATATTTTTTTAATTTCATTTTTTGTGGCGTATGTTTCAATACCGTCAATAGTAACAATAAGTAATTTAAAAAACTTATATGATAAACCTAATGAAAGAAATTCTCATATTAATGCTACACCAACTTTAGGAGGTTTAGCAATTTATGCTGGTTTAGTTTTATCTTTAAGCTTATTTTGCGAATTGAAAGAATTAAGATTTATAATAGCCTCTATGACTGTTATTTTTTTTACCGGTTTAAAAGATGATATTTTAGTTATTTCGCCTATAAAAAAAACATTAGGACAAATTATTTCCGGAGTAATTTTAATATATTTTTTAATTTTATTATTAATAAATAGTTATAATTTAATTGACGGAATAGATGGTTTATCTTCTGGAGTCGGCATTATAACTTCTTCAACTTTTGCAATATGGTTTTTTTTGAATGGTGAATTTGGATATTCAATGATTGGTTTATCTTTAGCTGGAACATTAATGGCATTTTTTCGTTTTAATGTTTTTTCTAAAAAAAAGAAAATTTTTATGGGAGATACTGGTTCTTTATTAGTAGGTCTAATTATTTATATTTTGACAGTAAAATTTAATGAAATTAATATTGACGGTGAACATGGTATTTCTTCTGCTCCAGCTTTATCTTTTGCAATTTTAATAATACCATTAATTGACACTTTAAGAATTTTTCTTATAAGAGCAATCAATAAAAAATCACCTTTTAAACCAGATAAAAATCATATTCATCATAATTTGTTGGATTTTGGATTTTCACATTTACAAGTAACAACTATTATTTTATTTTGTAATTTGATTTTTATTATTTTGGCTTTTTATTCTAGTATTTATTTAAAAAATTTAGGAACATCAATTTTATTTTTTATTTTTATAATATCTGGATTTTTATTGTCTTTTTTACCAAAATATATGAAAAATAAAAAAAATTTATGATTTTAATAAAAAAGTTCATATTTTTAATAAAAAAATGGCAATTTTGAAAAATTTTTTTTTATTAAAAATAAAAAAAATGAAATTAAAAAAAAATAGAATAGAATTTTTAAATTCCCCAATAGATGTTTTGACTATGCAAGAAACTCTTGAAATTATAGAAAATGCTATTTCTTCGAGAGAATTAATTCATCATGTTGTTGTAAATGTCGCAAAAATTGTAAATATGCAAAAAGATGAAGAATTGAGAAATTCTGTAATTAGCGGCGATATTATCAATGCTGACGGACAAGGTGTAGTTTGGGGAGCAAAATTTTTAAAAAAAAAATTACCTGAAAGAGTTGCTGGAATAGATTTAATGCAAAATCTAGTGAAATTAGCTCACAATAAAAATTATAAAATATTTTTTCTCGGAGCAAAAGAAGAAATAGTATCTAAAGTTGTAAAAATTTACAAAGAGAAATATTCTGCAAATATAATTGCAGGTTATCGTAATGGATATTTCACAGAAAAAGAAGAAAAAAATATAGTAAATGATATTATAAAAAGCAAAGCAGATATTTTATTTGTTGCAATTTCATCACCGAAAAAAGAAAATTTTTTAAATAAATATAAAAATGTTTTAAGGATTCCATTTATAATGGGTGTTGGAGGTTCTTTTGATGTCGTATCAGGAAAAGTAAAACGTGCTCCTCGCTTTATGCAAAGAACTGGTTTTGAGTGGTTTTATAGGTTTTTACAAGAACCAAGAAGAATGTGGAAAAGAAATTTACATGCAAATTCAAAATTTTTATTTTTAATTTTAAAAGAAAAATTCAAGAAAAAAAGTTGATATTTTTAACCCACGATTAATTAAATCGTGGGAATTTTTTTATTTGCGTTTTTTGTTTTTTGTGTTTGATTTTTGTTTTGCCATTTCTTCTAAACGCTTTTGAAATTTTGATTTTTTTACTGGTTTCTTTTTATTTGCTTCCAATTGTTTTAAAATTTTACCTTCATCAACATAACGTTTTATTATTAACATTTGAAAAAATGTTACTATATTTGATAGAAAATAATAATAACTTAAACCAGCAGCATAACCATTAAAGAAAAATAACATCATTACCGGCATTAAATACATCATGTTTTTCATTCCCGGCATTTGTGAATTGTCAGTTTGTCCACTGTTCATTTTGGTTGTTAAGACAAGAGAAACTGCCATTAATAAAGTAAATAAACTTACATGGTCTCCATAAAATGGAATTTCAAAAGGAAGACTAAAAATAGAATCATAAGAAGATAAATCATCTGCCCAAAGAAAACTCTCCTGTCGTAATTCTATGGAAGCAGGAAAAAAACGAAACATTGCAAATAAAATAGGCATCTGCAAAAGCATAGGTAAACAACCACCCATAGGATTTACTCCGGCTTTACGATATAAATTCATCGTTGCTTGCTGTCTTTCCATAGTTTTATTCTTAGAAATCTTTTTATTGATTTTATCAATTTCAGGTTTTAAAACTTTCATTTTTGCAGTGGAAAGATAAGATTTATAAGTAAATGGAAATAAAATTAACTTTATAAAAATAGTTAAAATAAAAATTATTAAACCATAATTACTAATAAAACTTTCAAGAAAATTGAAAATTGGAATAATAAAATATTCGTTCATCCAGCCAAAAATTCCCCAACCAAGCGGAATTAAACTCTCAAGACCTAAATTAAAACTTTCTAAAGTTGACAGATGATTTGGAAGAAAATAAAATTTCATATCCATATTTTGATTTTTCTCATCTGGAAAATATGGGAAATTTAATTTCGTTGTAAAATATTTTAAATGTTCTTCAGAATTTTCTAACTTATTATGTTTTAAAAATCCACTGCTAAAATAATTATCTGCAACAAGAACAGAAGAAAAAAATTGTTGTTTAAAAGCAACCCATTTTAATTTGGTATTTACTCTTTCTTCTTCTGTATCACTTGTTTCGCTAAGATAATCTACTGCATCTTGAAAATGTTTGTAATAAATAGTTGTTTGGTTATTTTCCCATTCTTTACCTTTTTCTTGATGTGGCGAAAAAATATTCCAGTTTAATGTTAAATTGGTAATATTTTTTGCAATAAGATTATCCATATTAATTAAATTCATTTTGAAATCCAAAACGTAACTGTCCGGTTTTAATGAATAAAGATATTCTATATAAGAATTTTCATTCGCATACAAACGCATAGAAATACTTTTTTCATCATACTCTGCATTTATTATTTTTTTATCCGAATTGCATTTAAAATGCAATTTATCAGTAGAAATATTCTTATTTTCAGAGAAAAAATCTAAGCCAAAAATAGTAGAATCACCATCAAATAAAATCAAAGGCGATGATTTATAAGTATGATAATTTTTCAATTCTACAGAATAAACTTTTCCTCCGACATTAGAAATTTTTATTTTTAATAGATTATTTTCTATAATAAAAAAATCTTTTTCTCCATTAACAGCAGATGCAAAACTTCCAAATTCCTTTTTTAGAAGGGTATCATTTAATTTTCTAAGATTTTCTTTTTCTAAAGAATTAGCATTTTGCTTTAGTTTTGCTAATTTTTCTACATCTTGTGATTTCTTGTATTCTAATTTTTCTATAGAATCTCTTTTTCTTTTTAATTCTTGAATTTGCTCTTCTGTTGGTCTTGTAAAAATACTATAAGCGATTAATATCGCACCTATCAAAACAATCCCAATAATTTGATTTTTGTCCATATTTTATTTTTTATAATTTGCAAAATTAAAATAAAAAAAATTTTTTAATAAAAAATTGCGATTTTTTTAAAAATTTATTTTTTTTGCATAAAAAATATAAATATATATGAAAATTTTAGAAGGGAAAACTGCAATAATAACTGGTGCTTCAAGAGGAATAGGAAAAGCAATTGCTTTAAAATTTGCTAAAAATGCTTGTAATATTGCTTTTACAGATATTATTTCTGATGAAAATTCGAAAAATTTAGAAGACGAATTAAATGATTTAGGCGTAAAAGCGAAATTTTATGTATCTGACGCAAGTAATTTGAAAAATACAGAAAAAACAGTAAAAGAAATTTTAAAAGATTTTTCTACCATAGATATACTTGTAAACAACGCAGGAATTACAAGAGACACACTTTTGATGCGTATGAGCGAAGAACAATGGGATGCTGTAATAAATGTTAATTTAAAATCGGTATTTAATTTAACAAAATCTGTACAACGTACAATGTTGAAAAAGCGTTGTGGTTCTATTATAAATCTTTCTTCTGTTGTTGGAGTTCAAGGAAATGCTGGACAATCAAATTATTCGGCTTCTAAGGCTGGAATTATAGGTTTTACAAAATCTATTGCGAAAGAAATTGCTTCGAGAAATATTCGTTCTAATGCCATTGCTCCGGGTTTTATTATTACAGAAATGACTGGAAAATTATCTGATAAAGTTAAAAAAGAATGGGCAGAAACTATTCCTTTAAAAAGAGGAGGTACATCAGACGAAGTAGCAAAAGTAGCTTTATTTTTAGCGTCAGATTTGTCATCTTATGTTAATGGACAAGTGATTAATGTTTGTGGTGGAATGACAACTTAAAAAAAAATCATAAAATACTACAAGTCTCGGGCTTGTAGATATTTAAAAGATCAATTTAAAAACATTAAAATTTTGGCATTTTTTTAAAAAAATTTTTTTTTAATAATTTAAAATCATTAAAATTTTGGCATTTTTTTTAAAAAAAAAATTTTTTTAATAATTTAAAATATTAAAATTTTGGCATTTTTTTTAAAAAAAAAATTTAATAATTTAAAATCATTAAAATTTTGGCATTTTTTTTAAAAAAAAATTTTTTAATAATTTAAAATCATTAAAATTTTGGCATTTTTTTTAAAAAAAAATTTAAAATCATTAAAATTTTGGCATTTTTTTTAAAAAAAAATTTTTTAATAATTTAAAATCATTAAAATTTTGGCATTTTTTTTAAAAAAAAATTTTTAATAATTTAAAATCATTAAAATTTTGGCATTTTTTTTAAAAAAATTTTTTTTAATAATTTAAAATCATTAAAATTTTGGCATTTTTTTTAAAAAAATTTTTTTTAATAATTTAAAATCATTAAAATTTTGGCATTTTTTTTAAAAAAAAATTTTTTAATAATTTAAAAACATTAAAATTTTGGCATTTTTTTTAAAAAAAAATTTTTTAATAATTTAAAAACATTAAAATTTTGGCATTTTTTAAAAAAAAATTTTTTTTAATAATTTAAAATCATTAAAATTTTGGCATTTTTTTTAAAAAAAAATTTTTTAATAATTTAAAATCATTAAAATTTTGGCATTTTTTTTAAAAAAAAATTT
>NBLL01000100.1 GCA_002084355.1 Bacteroidetes bacterium 4572_128
AAAATTTTTTTTCAAAAAAACGTCAATTTTTTAACATTTTTTATAATTAAAAAAAATTTTTTTTCAAAAAAACGTCAATTTTTTAACATTTTTTATAATTTAAAAAAAATTTTTTTTCAAAAAAACGTCAATTTTTTAACATTTTTTATAATTTAAAAAAAATTTTTTTCAAAAAAACGTCAATTTTTTAACATTTTTTATAATAAAAAAAATTTTTTCAATTTTTTTAACAAATTGTGTTTTTTATAAATTCTATAAATAATGGATGAGCTTTAACAACAGTACTTTTATATTCTGGATGAAACTGTACACCAACAAACCATTTATGTTTTGGAATTTCTATAATTTCTACTAATTCGGTATCTGGATTAATTCCAGTTGCAATCATTCCATTTTTTTCATATTCTTCTAAAAAATTATTATTAAATTCATAGCGATGTCTGTGTCTTTCTTTTATAGAAGTATTTTTATATGCTTGAAAAGCCTTTGAATTTTTTTTTATTTTACACATATAACTTCCGAGACGCATAGTTCCTCCGAATTCAGTAATTTCTTTTTGTTCTTCCATAATGTCAATTACTGGATTTTTTGTATTTCTATGCATTTCTGTTGAATTAGCATCTTTTAAATTCAAAACATTTTGTGCAAAATCAATTACCGCACATTGCATTCCAAGACAAATTCCCAAAAAAGGGATGTTATTTTCTCTTGCATATTTCGCGGAAAGGATTTTCCCGTCTATTCCTCTGTGTCCAAAACCTGGTGCCACAAGTATTCCTTTCACATCAGAAAAAAAATCTTTTTCTTTATTCGGAATTATTTTTTCAGAATGAACAAATTTCAATTCTACTTTACAATTATTTTTTGCTCCGGCGTGAATTAGAGATTCTACTATTGACTTATAAGCATCTGGAAGTTCAACATATTTTCCAACTATAGCAATTTTTGTATTTTTTTCTGGATTTTCTAATTTTTTTAAAAAATTTTTCCATAAAATTAAATCTGGTTTTTCTAAAATTGGAAGCCCTAATTTTTTTAAAACAGTAATATCTAATTTTTCCTCCTGCATTTTTATCGGAACTTCATAAATAGATTTTACATCTATAGATTCTATCACAGAATTTATATCTACATTACAAAATAAAGCCACTTTTTTACGAATATCTTTATTTAAAGAATGTTCTGTTCTTAGGATTAAAATATCTGGCTGAACCCCATTTTCAAGCAACATTTTTACAGAATGTTGAGTTGGTTTAGTTTTTAATTCTTTAGACGCAGATAAATATGGAACTAATGTTAAATGAATTACAAGAATTTCATTTGAATTTTTCCATTTTAATTGTCTAATTGCTTCTATATATGGAAGCGATTCTATATCACCAACTGTACCTCCTATTTCTGTAATAACAAAATCGAATTTATTATTTTTTCCTAACAATTTTATTCTATATTTTATCTCGTCTGTAATATGCGGAATAATTTGAACGGTTTTTCCAAGATAATCACCTTTTCTTTCTTTATTTATTACAGAGGAATAAATTTTTCCTGTTGTTACATTATTTGCCTGAGAAGTATAAATATTTAAAAACCTCTCATAATGTCCAAGATCCAAATCTGTTTCTGCTCCGTCTTCTGTAACATAACATTCTCCGTGTTCATAAGGATTTAAAGTTCCTGGGTCAATATTAATATAAGGGTCTAATTTCTGGATGGTTACGGAATAATTTCTTGCTTGCAAAAGTTTTGCTAAGGAAGATGATATTATACCTTTTCCTAGGGAAGATGTTACTCCGCCTGTTACAAATATATATTTTGTCATAATTTATTTTAAAATTTTATTTTTTTCAAAAAGATACTATCGCCAACAGAAATATTATTGTTTACACAAAAATATTCGTTCACTTCTATCACGTATTTTGCTTTTTTTTTACAAGGGATAGATTTTTCAGAGTAAGGAACTGTATTAGCTGATATTTGAACTATTTTAGAGTTCACATCTACAAAAATTATATCTAAAGCAATATGAGTGTTTTTCATCCAAAAAGATTGTTGTTTTGCTTCATCAGAGATGAAAACCATACCTACATTTTCTGGCATAAAACGTCTGTGCATTAAACCTCTTGCTTTTTCAAAATCATTGTTTGCTATTTCTACATTAATTTTTGAAATTAAATTTTTATTTTTTTTATTAAAAAAAGCTAAAGTACCTTCAATTTCAAAATTATTAATTGCTTCTTTTTTAGGACGGTAAATTTTGTTCTTTTTTATAGGAAAAAATAAAAAAGAAATAAATACCGTTATTAAAATTAAAATAAAAACAATAGTTGCAAATTTTTTAAAATTCATTATTTTGTTTTTTATAAAAAACAAATCTAAAAAAAAATGGTGTTTTTTATAAAAATTTTTTTTTATAAAAAAAAATCCGCAAAAACAATTGTTTTTACGGATTAGAAAAATAAAAAATTTTTCAAAAAATGTTTATTGAAATTTTATTTATTTTAAGCGTGGTTTAATATTATAGCTTGTAAATAATATGCTCCTGCACCAGCAATATATCCAATAAATGCCAAAAGACTTATTTTCTTAAAATACCAAATAAAATCTATTTTTTCCATTCCCATAGCAGCAACACCAGCAGCGGACCCAATAATTAAAATACTTCCACCTGTTCCGGCACAATAAGCTAAAAATTCCCAAAAAAGACCATCTACAACAAAGAAAGCTTGATAAGCCTCAGCTCCAGCTGGAGCAATATCATACATTCCCATTGCACCAGCAACAAGAGGTACATTATCAACTATAGAAGATAAAATTCCAATGGCTAAATTTATTAAATAAATATCATGAAGATTTTCATCTAAAAAATCAGCAAGTATTCCAAGTTGTCCCGCAGATTGCATACTTGCTACAGCAGATAAAATTCCTAAGAAAAATAAAACCGTTGGTACATCAACTTTTGTTAAAATTCCAACAACCGATAAACGTCTTTTGTCTTCTTCACTTTTTCTTTTGTGCATAATTTCTGTAATAACCCACAAAACACCAAGACCAAATAACATTCCCATATAAGGAGGTAAATGTGTTACAGTTTTAAAAACTGGAACAAATAATAAAGCACTAACACCAAAAATTAAAACGAACTTTCTTTCTTTTTCAGTAGTAAATTCTTTTGTTTGTGAATCATCTAAAACTGGACGTTCTACGGTTCCTTTTAAAGAAAAAGTTAATATAACTAATGGAACTATCATAGTAACAAGACTTGGTAAAATTACCATAGTTATGATGTTTACTGTTGTAACTTGTCCGCCTATCCATAACATAATTGTTGTAACATCTCCTATTGGCGACCATGCACCACCAGCATTTGCTGCTAAAACTACCATACTTGCAAAAAACCATCTTGTTTCTTTATCAGCAATTAATTTTCTTAGTAAAGCAACAAGAACAATAGTTGTCGTTAAATTGTCTAATGCTGCTGACATGAAAAAAGTTAAAAAGCTAAGTATCCAAAGTAATTTTACTTTATTTGTGGTTGTTATTCGGTCAGTAATTAACTTGAAACCTTGATGCTGGTCGACTATTTCAACTATAGTCATTGCACCAAGCAAGAAAAATAATATCTCCGAAATTTCACCAAGATGATGTAAAATTTCATGGTGAGCGATAAAATCCACCATTCCTGCAGCTGTGTCTTTGTCTGGATTAAGTACTAAAAACTTTTCCCAAGCAGTACTATGTCCTAAACCTAAAATATCAGCACTTCCCAAAATGTAAATCACCCAAGTCAAAACACCTATTAATAAAGCCGAAGCCGCTTTATCTATTTTTAAGGGATGTTCTAAAGCAATTGCCGCGTAGCCAAGAACAAAAATTATTACCATTAATATAAACATAACAATATTTTATATTTTTTAAATTAAAAATGCAAAAATAGTTATCATTATTAATTATTTCAAATTTTTTTGGAAAAAATTTATTCATTAGTTTTTATTAAAACTTTATTATTTTCCCATTTGCCTCTTAAATCTTTTTTGCTAATGATTTTATTATTTTTATCTAAAAAACTTCCATTTTTATTTTTTTTTATTTTCCATAATTTCCCGTAAAAAACAGCATCTTTTATTAAAATAATTAGTTCTTCTTTTGTTTTATTTTTATTCTTATAACCGATTTCAATTCCTATTTCATTATTTTTTAAATCCATTTCGGAAGAAATTTTGTCTGGAATTGTTCCGTCTTCTAATTTTCTTTTTTCAAAATCTATTTTATTTCCTTTTTCGTGAGCAATTCCAAGTTTTCTAACTGCTCTTTTGCGGATTTTTTGACTTAAAGAAGCCATCCAAAAAGCATGTCTAAAAGCATCCAATGCTCCACCGTTTCCATCTTTATCTAAATCATTATCTTTTTCCATTTCTTTTGCTATTTTTTGTACTGTTTCGGAAATCCTCATTGTTTTAAAAATCAAAAATGGATGAGTAATTATCCAAATTTTTTCCGGATAATATAATTTTCTAAATTTTTGAATTTTATTTACTTGAGATTTTCCTTCTAAAAACCATATTAATAAAATTGAAAAAGCAAAAATTATTCGTAAAAAATCAATATTCATATTATAATTTTTTTTCAAAAAATCGTATAAAAAATTTTTTTCAAAATTTGCCCAAAATTTTCAACAATTTTATAATTTAAAATTTAATTTTTTTTTTATTTTAACATTTTTAAAAATTAAAAAAAAATTTTTTGAAAAAAATCAAATATTTTAACAATTTTATAATTTAAAATTTTTTCAAAAATTCATCTCTATAGAAATTTCAATAATTTTAAAATAAAATTTTTATTTTATAGTTTTATAAAAAGGTACATAAGAATTTTTTTCATTTGAAAATAAAAAAATAAAAATTTGATAATTTAAAAAAAACATCAAATTTTTATTTTTCCCAAAAAAGCATTTTTTTTTAATTTCAAAAAAAGAAAAAAATTTGAAATTTGAAAATTTCAATTAAAATTTTTTTAATTATTTTTTTTAAAACATTGCATTATTTGGAGTTCTTGGATAAGGCAATACGTCTCTAATATTTTTCATTCCTGTAATATACATTACTGCTCTTTCAAAACCAAGTCCAAAACCTGCATGTTTAAAAGTTCCAAATCTTCGTAAATCTAAATACCAAGAATATTCTTCTATAGGCATATTTAATTCTTTCATACGTTTAATTAAAACTTCTAAATTTTCTTCCCTTTGCGAACCACCAATAATTTCTCCAATTTCAGGAACGAGTAAATCCATTGCTCTAACAGTTTTATTATCAGGATTATTTTTCATATAAAATGCTTTTATATCTTTTGGATAATCTGTAACAAAAACTGGTTTCTTATAAATTTTCTCTGTAAGAAACCTTTCATGCTCTGTTTGTAAATCATTTCCCCATTTTACAGGGAATTCAAATTTTTTATTGGATTTTTCTAAAATCTCTATTGCCTTAGTATAAGTAATTTTTACAAATTTTGATTTAGTAACATTCTGTAGACGTTTCAATAAAGTTTTATCTATAAAACGATTGAAAAAATCCATTTCATCTGGAGCATTTTCTAAAACATAGTTAATAATATATTTTAACATATCTTCAGCTAATTCCATATCATCCTCCAAATCAGCAAAAGAAATTTCTGGTTCTATCATCCAAAATTCATTTGCGTGTCTTTGTGTGTTAGAATTTTCTGCTCTAAAAGTTGGTCCAAAAGTGTAAACATTTCCAAAACCCATACAAAATGGTTCCACGGCAAGTTGTCCACTAACGGTCAGAAAAGTTGCTTTTCCAAATAATTCTTTAGAAAAGTCTACATTTTTATTTTCATCTTTTGGTGGATTTTCTAAATCTAAAGTTGATACTTTAAACATTTGACCCGCACCTTCTGCATCTGTACTTGTAATTATCGGAGTATGCACATAAACAAAATTTCTATCTTGAAAAAATTTATGTATCGCATAAGCAATCAAAGAACGCACACGAAAAACCGCTTTAAAAGTGTTTGTGCGAGGTCTCAAATATGCAATAGTTCTCAAATATTCTAAACTATGTCGTTTTTTTTGTATAGGATTTTCTAAAGAGGAATAAGAAATGATCTCTATACTTTTTGCATGAACTTCAACGGTCTGTCCTTTACCCATAGATTTTACAAGTTCTCCATTAACAGAAATAGAAGAACCAAGAGATAATTTTGTGATTTTTTCAAAATTATCTAAACTATTGTCATAAACAATTTGAATGTTTTTGAAACAAGAACCATCATTTAGTTCTATAAAACCAAATTTTTTCGAACTTCTTATTGTACGTACCCAAGCACTTATGAAAATTTTTTTTTCGAAAAATTCTTCTGATTTTTCAAATAAAGTTTTTATTAAAATATTTTTCATAAAAATAATAATTTTTTTACAAAATTAAAAAAAAAAAATAATTTTGTAAAAAAAAAAATATAAAAAATGAAAAAAATATTTTCAAAGAAAAATATTAGATTTTTTTTTGTTATATTATTGATAATTTCTTCTGTTGTTTTTATTTTTCAAATATTATAAATGTTTACAAATAATATCATTTAGTAACAAAATCTAAACATAAAAAAGAAGTTTTGAAACATTTTTTGAAAGTAAATACTAATTCTGCTTGCTATAAATAAATTAAATAAATGTATTTTTAGAAGTTAAAAAAAATGGCAATTTTATCAAAAAAAAAATTTTTAAAATTTAAAAAAAATAATAATCTTTTTTTTAAAATTTTAATTTTTTTATTAAAATTTATTAAAAATTTTTTTCCTTATAGCTTTATAAAAAGCTTAGGAAAAAAAATTTTTCATTTTTTCATTTTTATGTTTTTGATAAATTTATTAATAATAATTTTTTCTTATTATTTTGTTATTTTTTTTTCTAAAGATAAAATTTATAATGACGAAAAAAAACTTCCATTTAACAAAGTTGGTTTAGTTCTTGGTACAAGTCCTTTTTTAAAAAAAGGCGGAGAAAATCCATTTTTTTTTAACAGAATAAAAGCTGCTGTCTATTTATATAAAATTGGAAAAATAAAATTTATAATTGTCAGTGGAGACAACAGGACAAAATATTACAACGAGCCAAAAATGATGAAAAAAAAATTATTAAAATATGGTGTTCCAGCAAAAGCAATTATTATGGATTTTGCCGGTTTTAGAACTTTTGATTCTGTTGTTAGATGTAAAAAAGTTTTTGGACAAAATTCTTTTACAATTATTTCTCAGGAATTTCAAAATCAAAGAGCAATTTATATTGCAAAAGAATATGGAATAAAAGCATCAGCATATAATGCAAAAGATGTGAAATTTATATTTTCATATAAAACTTATTTTCGAGAATATTTAGCGAAAGTAAAAGTTTTATTAGATTTACATATTTTAAAAACACAACCAAAATTTCTCGGAAAAAAAATAATTATAAATTAATTCTTCATATTAATTGGAACATCTTTATAAACACTTCTATTACGACTTTTATAATATTCATTTAAAGTTTCATACCTCATATTTGTAATTTCTCTTTCTAAAAGATTTAAACTAGATATTTTTATTTTTTCTTTCCAATTTTTACAATAAGAATGTCTAATTTTACTTTTAAAAATTAATTTCAAACTGTCTTGTTTATGAGGTTCTGCGTGAATTAATTGACTTAGGAACATAGTATTTTCACAAGAATTATCTGACACTTTTTTATCTTCATTATAAGAATATAAATAAAAATAATGTTTTGTTTCACAGATAGGAAAAGGCGAGCTTTCGAATTTAAAACTTATGTTTTTCCAAGAAGGATGTCCTCTTTTTTTTATTAAATAATATTTTTCAGAAACTTTATTTACAAATTTTTTTATCTCTCTTTTTTCCGAAAAACTTTTATCCATACTATTTATCATTAAGTAAGTTCTTATGGCATAAGTATTTACATCATAATTTGCCCAAGAATAAGTTTTTGCTTTTATGGTGTATGGAATAAAATTATCAATTTTAGAATCTTGTAAACGTTTATCTGATAAGGCAATTATTCTAATTTTATCTCTATATGTAATATTTAATTTTTTTAAAATACTCAAAGGTTCAGCACCCATTATAAAAATTCCATCTGCTTTTTTACTTCCTCTGACAAAAGACTGTAAATTTCTTTTTACATCTATTTCTTCATTATGCCAAGTACCATTGATTAATTTTTTAATGCGTTTTGCTGTATAATTATTTCTTTGCTTTTTTGTTCCGATAATTATAGTTTTTTTATTATTTTTTATATATTCTTTAAGTTTTGAAAAAACATTAAAAAAACCATAAGAGAAAATATCTTTAAATTTAAATTTTGTTTTATTTAGGTCTGATAAATTATTAATTCCACTGTTTTTTTTTACAATTAAAAAAATTGTCTCTTGTCCCATAGGCAAAACAATTTCAAAATCTTTTATCGCATCATAATCTTCTTTAAATTTTTTTGATAAAAAATTTTCTGGAAAAAAGCCAAAATAAAATCTTTTATTTTCTACCATTTTATTATAAGTGTTAATCACTCCATCAGAATTTCTAATGTTCAAATGAAAATCACTTTTTAAACCTTTTTTTAAATCAGAAGCAAAAGTATAATAGCTATCACCTCTTTTTCCACCAAGTATTTCTATTCTAACCTTTTTGCCAACTATGGATTGTTTTTCATCTCTATTTATTGAAAATGTAGGCGTTAATACTAAGAGAATTAATAATTTCATTAAAATCAAATTTTTCATTTTTTTTTTTTCTAAATGAAAAATCAAATTTTATGCCTAAAAAAATTTAAAAAATTAAATATGAATTAAATTTGATAAATGTATTTTATTTTAAATAATTAATTTTTTTTGAAAAAAACAATTATTTTATGAATTTTGAAATTTCAAAAAAAATTTTTTCAAAATACGGCAATTTTTTATGATTTTTTAATATTAAAAAAAAATTTTTTCAAAAAATGCCAAAATTTTTATGAATTAAATATTTAAAAAAAAATTTTTTTCAAAAAATGCCAAAATTTTTATGAATTAAATATTAAAAAAAAAAAAAATACACCAAAATTCTTATGAAT
>NBLL01000101.1 GCA_002084355.1 Bacteroidetes bacterium 4572_128
TTAATGTTTTTTAATTTCAAAAAAAAAATTTTTTTCAAAATTCGTCCAAAATTTTAATGTTTTTTAATTTCAAAAAAAAAATTTTTTTCAAAATTCGTCCAAAAGGGTTCCTAAAAAATGCGAAAATTTTATTATTAAAAAAAACAAATTTTTTTTAAGAAAAATCTTTCATCTTAAAACGAGAAATTTCTCTTTCTGTTAAAAAACGCCATTTCCCACGAGAAAGATTTTTTTTCGTTAAACCTGCAAAATAAACCCTATCTAATTTTTTTACTTTATAACCAAGATGTTCGAAAATTCTTCTGACAATTCTATTTTTTCCCGAATGAATTTCTAAACCAATTTGCGATTTATCTTTTTCATCAGCATAATTTATCGCATCAATTCTCACATAACCATCTTCTAAATCCAAACCTTCTGCAATTTTTATCATATCACTGCTTTTTAAGTTTTTATTTAAAAAAGCATGATAAATTCTTTTATGATGATATTTTGGGTGCATTAAATTTTTTGCTAAATCGCCGTCATTTGTAAAAAATAAAACTCCGGTAGTTGTTTTATCAAGACGACCAACTGGATAAATTCTTTCGTTACTTGCCATTTTCACAAGTTCCATTACAGTTTTTTCTGCAAAAGGGTCTCTTAATGTTGTTACAAAATTTTTCGGCTTGTTCAAAACTAAATAAACTTTTTTCTCCGTTTTAATAATTTTGTCATTAAATCTTATTTCATCAATATCTGGGTCTATTTTAATTCCCATTTCTGAAACGACTTCTTTATTAACTTTTACCAAACCAGATTGAATATAATCATCAGCTTCTCGACGAGAACAAACACCACTATTTGAAACAAATTTATTCAGACGAACAAGATTTTTTTCGACATTTTCTTCATTGGCTTTATCTGTTTTCTTAAACGGATTAGTTCTTTTTCTCCTGACAATTTTCCTCTCATAATTATGATTTCGCCATCGGTCATCTTTTAAACCATAACCTCTACGTTGAAATCTTTCATTGTCAATATTATCATGCTTTTTGCTTTTAATATCATTTGAAAATTCATTATCTTTTTTTGAAGAACCTTTTTTATCTTTTAAAAATTTTTTTTCTTGAAAATTACGTTTTTCTTTTGAAAAACTTTTTTTATCATCTTTATCAAAAAAAGGTTTTTTTTCTTGAAAATCACGACTTTTTTTTGAAAAACTTTTTTTATCATCTCTTTCTCGAAAATCACGACTTTTTTTTGAAAAATTTTTTTTATCATCTCTTTCTTGAAAATCATGACTTTTTTTTGAAAAACTTTTTCTATCATCTTTTTCTTTAAAATCACGACCTTTTTTTGAAAAACTTTTTCTATCATCTTTTCCTTTAAAATCACGACCTTTTTTTGAAAAACTTTTTTTATTGTCTCCTGATTTTTGAAATCTTCTTTCGCTCATAAAAATATTTTTTTGCAAATTAAAACAATTTATTATAAAAATTTTTTTATTATTAAAATAAATTACATTTTTGTAAAAATTTTATTTTATGAATTTTATAGGAATTATACCTTCTCGTTATGCTTCTGTTCGTTTACCTGGAAAACCTTTGATAAAAATCAAAGGCAAAACGATGATAAAACGTGTTTACGAAAGAGTTGAAAAAGTTTTAAATTACGTTCTTGTTGCAACAGACGATGAAAGAATTAAAAAAGAAGTTGAAAGTTTTGGTGGAAATGTTGTTATAACTTCCACAAAACATCAAAGTGGAACTGACAGATGTGCAGAAGCACTGGAAATTTTTGAAAAAAAAGAAAAGAAAAAATTTGATATTATAATAAATATTCAAGGCGACGAGCCATTTATTCATTATGAACAAATTAAATTAATACAAAAATGTTTTCAAGAAAAAGAAACTCAAATAGCAACTCTCGTAAAAAAAATTACAAAAAAATATGATATTTTCGATGAAAATAAACCGAAAGTAATTTTTAATAAAAATAAAGAAGCTATTTATTTTAGTAGATTTCCAATACCTTTTTTTAGAGATGAAAGTAAAATCTCCGAGCATTCTTTTTATAAACATATTGGAATGTATGCTTATAGAAAAGATATTTTAAAAAAAATTACAAAATTATCTCCTTCAACACTTGAAAAAGCAGAAAATTTAGAACAATTAAGATGGATAGAAAATAATTTTAAAATAAAAATTGAAATTACTAATTTGGAATCTATCTCGATAGATACAAAAGAAGATTTAGAAAAATTGAAAAATTTATAATTTTTTTTGAAAAAAAATTTAAAAAATGCTTTACTATTTGTTTGATTATTTACAAGAACTTTATAATTTTCCTGGTGCAGGTGTATTTCAATATATTTCTTTTAGGTCTGGAATGGCTTTAATTTTTTCATTAATAATTTCTACTGTTTATGGAAGACGCATAATTAACTATTTACAAAAAAAACAAGTTGGCGAAGTTGTTAGAGATTTAGGACTTGCTGGACAATATGAAAAAAAAGGTACTCCAACTATGGGAGGTTTTATAATTTTGTTTGCTATAATAATTCCAACTTTATTATTTGCAAAATTAGGAAATATTTATATTATTTTAATGTTAATAACGAGTGTTTGGCTTGGAACTATTGGTTTTATTGATGATTATATAAAAATTTTTCATAAAAAAAAATCTGGTTTATCTGGACGTTTTAAAGTTTATGGACAAATTGGTCTTGGAATAATTGTTGGTTTAATAATGTATTTGAGTGATGATATAGTTATAAGAGAAAAAATAAATGATGATTATTTAAGTGATAATACAGAGATAGAAAATATAGATAATAAATATAAAGATATTAAATCTACAAAAACAACCATTCCTTTTTTTAAAAATAATGAATTTGATTATAAAGATCTTGTTTCATTTTCTGGAAAATACACAAATTTTTTTTCATGGTTAATATTTATTTTTTTTACAATTTTTATTATTACAGCAGTTTCTAATGGAGCAAATATTACTGACGGATTAGATGGACTTGCCACCGGAACTTCCGCAATTATAGGAATAACTCTTGGAATTTTTGCTTATCTTTCTGGAAATATGATATATTCGGATTATCTAAACATTATGTATATTCCAAATTCTGGGGAATTAGTAATTTTTATTAGTGCTTTTACAGGAGCGACTGTAGGATTTTTATGGTATAATTCTTATCCTGCACAAGTTTTTATGGGTGATATGGGAAGTCTTGCACTTGGCGGAATTATTGCTGTTTTTGCAATAGTTATAAGAAAAGAGTTATTAATTCCAGTTTTATGCGGAGTTTTTCTTGTGGAAAATTTATCTGTTATTTTACAAGTTTCTTATTTTAAATACACAAAAAAAAAGTTTGGAAAAGGAAAAAGAATTTTTAAAATGGCTCCATTGCATCATCATTTTCAGAAATTATCTTATCCAGAACCAAAAATTGTAACACGTTTTTGGATAATTTCTATTTTGTTGGCAGTTATTACTTTAATAACATTAAAACTTAGATAAATTTCTAATTTAATTTTTTTTTTTGAATTAAATTAAAAAATTTCGGCGTTTTTTGGAAAAAATTTTTTTGAATTAAATTAAAAAATTTCGGCGTTTTTTGGAAAAAATTTTTTTATCAAAAAAAAATGCAAATTTCAATTTATTTGAAATTTGCATTTTGAAATATTATTCAATTTTTTCTATATCTATATCTATAGAACCAAAACCACCAGTTTTATCGCAAGTTCTTACAGCAACAAGATTTAATTTTCCATCTTTATTTCCAATAACTTCCAATTTTAATTTTCTTTCCCAAACGTTCGTAGAAGTTTCTTTCCATTTTGTTGCTTTAAGTATTTTGCCACCGTTTGTATTAAATTTTGTGCTTTTAATTGTTTCTGTACAAACTCGGTGAGTATAAATAACTTTTACTTTAACGACAATTATGTCGCCAGACTTATAAGTTTCTTTTTTTTTACCCAAAATTTCAAATTCTATTTCGCAAGAATAAACACTTTGTTTTGTTGTTAAAAACAAAGCGAAAAACGAAATGAATGTTAAAAATAAATACTTAAAAATTTTATTTCTTGATACCATATTTTTTTATATTTAAAAAATTTAAAACAAAACGAGATATTAAATAAAAAATTTTATAAAAAATTTATTTCTTTTTTTATAATTTTTTCAAATTTCTCTTCAAGGAAATTATTTCCATCATAAAAATTAGAAATATTATTTTTTATATTTTTTTCATAAAAATTTTTTTTATAAAAATCTAATAAAAAAGGCATTTCTAAATTTTCATATTTTTTTAAAACTATATGCAAAGAATATTTTATTTCATTTATAGTTCCAACGCATTCAAAAGGTTTATCTTTTTCCACTCCAATTAGTTGTTTAAAAGTTTTTAATAATGTTTTTTTATTTAATAAATTTTCTCCAAAAATTTTTTCTAAAATTTTATTTTCGTTGAAAGGAGATAAAATTATATATGTAAAAAGACATTTTGGACAATTACAACACCAAATATCTAATTTACTTCCAAGATTACAACTTTTAAAAATTTCAAAATATTTTCTATTGTGTTTTGAAAATAAATAAGAAATTTGAAACTCATTTAAAGGACGCAAAAAACTAAAATAATTAAAATCAGGACTTATATATTTTTTTACATAATTCCTAAAATCCTTTTCAAATTCGAAACTTTTTGAATATTGATGATTAATTTTTGTATTTGGAACAGTACTTTCATTTGCACTGGATTCATTAGAAAAAATAATATTACGAACTCCAAGAAAAGCCGAAGCAAGTAAACTATAAAATGCAAGCAAAGCACTAAATGGAGTATGACCATTTAAAAAGCCTTTTTTATTTAATTCTAATAATTCTGGAGAAATTTTTCTATGAATTTCAAAAATAATTTTAGAATTTCCTTTTTTTAAAGTTTTTAAAGTTGTTTTGCTTGGATTTAAAACAAAAGAAATATTATTATTAAAATTTTTTTGTAATAATTCTAAGCTCAAAGAAGAATCTTTTCCGCCACTTACAGCTATTAAATTAAATTTAGAAAGAGTTTTATAAGATGATGATAAATTTTTTTCTTTGCCTTTTGCGATAATTTCAACAAAATCTCTTTGATTTGTTTGAATTTTATTTGTATAAAAAAATTCACCTAATCCATTAAAATATAATTTTTTCCACCATAAAATTTGTTTTTCATATAGATTATATTTGAAAATACGAATAACTTTTGGACAAGCAGCTTTCCAATAAGAAATCAATTCTATCATTCCAATATTAAAAACCAAATTATGAAATTTAATGTCATTGACATTTATTAAAAAAGAAAATTCTTTTTTTAAAATTTTAAAATAAGGTTTAAAAAATATTTTATCAGATAAATTAAATAAATAAACAACTTTAATACTCTCAAAATCTTCTGAAATTTCATATTTTTCGAAAGATAAAAATTTATATTTTTTTCTAAGTTCTAAAAATTTATTGTGATTGTTCATTATTTTAAATAAAAAAATAGTTTAATTTTTTTTTTAATATACAATGAAAAATTTAAAAGATATTGATAAAGTATTAAAAAACTTGGGTTTTCTTGATATTTATGAATTTGCAGAAATTCAAATTATTAAAATTCTTGAAAAAGAAATTGAAATTACAGGACAAATTGTTGAAAAATTTGAAAAAAAATATAAAATGAAATTAGAAGAATTAAAAATTAATTTTTATAAAATAAATAAATTTTCTATAATAGAAAAAGATATGACGAAATGGATTGGGAAATTAATTTAGAATTTTATAAAAAATATAAAAAATTATTAAATATTATAAAACCTTAAAATTTTTATAATTTTTTAAAATTGTAATAATATTAAAAATATTATATAGATATAAAATAGAAAATTACCCCACCAATTTTTATTTTTATTAAAAAATAAAAAATAATAACTTATCAAATAGGAACTTGGAACAGCAAAAATGAAAATAATAGATGTATTTACATTTGTGAAAAATGATATAAATGTGCTTACAAAAATTGAAAAAATTAAAATTTTAAAAAACTTTCTTTCTGAAATTTTTGATTTATGAAGATTTGTAATTGTAAAAACTATTGAACTTAAAATTAAAAAAATTATTGAAAAATAAAATAAAATTTGTAAAATTGAAATATTTTTTATATTAATATTAAAATGAAGATTGTTTAAATATCCAAAATGATTTCCTATAAATGAGATATCATTTTTAAAAAGAAAATAAACAAACACAAATAAATAAGGTATAAAAAAACCTAATAAAACAACCATCCACTCTCGCCAATTGAAACTTCTAAATGAAATTAAAGTATAAAAAATTATTGAAAAATAGAAAATAAAATAAGGATAAAATAAACTTGCTATAGATAAAAAAAAAGCAGAAGAAAAAAAATTATCAAATAAATTTTTTTCTTTTGTTTGAAAAGTCAAAGATCTAAGCGAAAATAAAAAAAATAAATTTGAAATAAAAAAACTTGAAATAAAAAATTTTTCTTGGCAAGAAATGATTAATGTAATAAAAAAAAATGAAGGTAAATAAGTTTTAGTTTTTATTAAAGAAAAATCACTATTGAATTTTTGTAAAAAAAAAGTTTGTAATAAAAGTAAAACAAAAGATATATAATATAAAATATCTAAAATATTATTTTCTTTAAAAAAATTTAATATTTTTTGAAAAAAAAAATTTTCATCTTCATAAATTTTCATTTCTCCTTCATAAAAAATAAAAATCTTTATCCATAAAAAAAATGCAATAATTGGAATTATTATTAATAATATTTTTGTATTTTTTTGTATTTTTTCTAATATCATAAAAATATTTTTTCGTAAAATTGATATTTTTTTTAAATTAAAAAAATGTTTTTTTTACAAAAAAAATAAAAATAATGATTTTAGAAAAATTAATTGCAAAAAATACTTTATTAGCAATAAAAGAACTTTACAAAAAAAATGTAAATGAAAAAATTGTTAATGTTTTGCCAACAAGAAAAGATTTAAAAGGAGATTTTACTATAGTTGTTTTTCCTTTTTTAAGGTTTTCTAAAAAAAATGCTTTTGATACAGCAAAAGAAATTGGCGATTTTTTATTTGCAAAAATGGAAGAAATTAAAGATTTTGAAATTGTAAACGGTTTTTTGAATTTATTTATTTCTGATTTTTACTGGATAAGTTTTTTAAATTCAATTTCTAAGAATAAAAATTTTGGTCATAAAAAAATTGACGAAAAAAGTAAAGCAATTTTAGTAGAATATTCCTCTCCAAATACTAACAAACCATTACATTTAGGACACATTAGAAATAATTTACTTGGTTTTTCTATTTCACAAATTTTAAAAGCAAATGGTAAAAATGTTAAAATGGTAAATCTCGTAAATGACAGAGGAATACACATTTGCAAATCTATCTTAGCTTGGAAAAAATTTGGTAAAAATGAAAATCCTAAAAGTTTTAATTTAAAAGGCGACCATTTTGTTGGGAAATATTATGTTCGTTTTGAAAAAGAATATAAAAAAGAAGTTGCCGAAATGTTGAAAAATGGAGTTCCAGAAAAAGAAGCAAAAAAAAATGCTAAAATTCTTTTAGAATCACAAGAAATTCTAAGAAAATGGGAAAATAATGATAAAGAAATAATTGATATTTGGAGGAAAATGAATAACTGGGTTTACAAAGGTTTTGATGAAACTTATAAAAAAATGGGGATTTATTTTGATAAAATATATTATGAATCAGAAACTTATCTTTTGGGTAAAAAAATAGTTTTAGATGCTTTAAATAAAAATATTTTTTTTCAAAAAAGTGATAATTCCATTTGGGTAGATTTGAAAAAAGATAAATTAGACGATAAAATTTTACTACGTTCTGATGGAACTTCTGTATATATTACTCAGGATATTGGCACCGCAAATCTTCGTTTTGAGGATTATAATTTTGAAAAAATGATTTATGTTGTAGGAAATGAACAAAATTATCATTTCAAAGTTTTGTACAAAATTTTAGAAAAATTAAATTTTTCTTACGCAAAAAACCTGAAACATTTTTCTTACGGAATGGTAGAATTACCTGATGGAAAAATGAAATCCAGAGAAGGTACCGTTGTAGATGCTGACGATTTAATGAAAGATATGTTTGAAATGGCAAAAAATATTTCTAAAAAACTTGGTAAATTAGATGATTTTACGGCAGAAGAAAAAAAAGAAATTTATGAAATTACTTCTATGGGAGCTTTAAAATATTTTATTTTGAAAGTTGATCCTAAGAAAAATATTTCTTTTGACCCAAAAGAAAGCATAGATTTTAATGGAAATACTGCTCCATTTATTCAATATACTTATGCTCGCATAAATTCTATTTTTAGGAATTTAGAAGAGGAAAATTTTTCTATGTCAGAAATAAATACAAATTTGAAATTAAATGAAAAAGAAAAAGAAATTTTAAAAAAAATTAATAATTATCCAAAAGTAATTTTTGAAGCTGGAAAAAATTACAGTCCTGCATTAATTGCAAATTATGTTTACGACATTGTAAAAGAGAAAAAAATATTTTTTTAAAAAATTTTAGGCTTTTATTATCAAAAAAAGTTTCTGAAATTATAAAAGACGCTTTTGCTTTGCTTGGAATAAACGTTCCTAAAGCAATGTAAAAAAATTTTAAAATTATTAAAATTTTGACGTTTTTTTGAAAAAAAATTTTTTTTTTAAATTATGAAAATGTTAAAATATTTGACGTTTTTTTGAAAAAAAATTTTTTTTTTAATTATGAAAATGTTAAAATATTTGACGTTTTTTTTGAAAAAAATTTTTTTTTAATTATGAAAATGTTAAAATATTCGACGTTTTTTTGAAAAAATTTTTTTTTATTTTAAATCTCCAAATTTAAAATAAATTTGGAGATTTAAATTTTTATTTTGTCTCTTTAACTCTAATATCTCCTAAAAAAATATCCCAGTAAGGCACATTTTCACCATTAATAATTTGTTGCTCAGATTTTACTTTTATTTCAGAAACTTTAATAGTTTTGTCCTTGTAAGCAATTTCATCACCATTATAAGCAATAAAAGTTTGAAAAAATGCAACTGCACCACCGTAAGAATTATCTGGCATTCTTATTAAATTACTTTCATATTTTATTTCTGCTGATTTTATTATAACTTTATTATATTTTAACATTTTTAAACGATTAAAATATTTTCTTACAGGATAATAAATTATACTATCTGGTTTCCTCAGCGATGAAACTCCCATCAAACAATCTTCATTAATAAAAAGTTCTACGGCTGCGTTTATCATTTGATTTGCTAACTCTCTTTTAGTTGTTTTACCGCCTATAATAGAAATATATTTCGTTAATTCATTAACTTTTTCTAAAGACATCTCCGAGATTTTCATATGCTCTAAGGAATCTAACTCTGGAGTTTTATTCTGAGAAAAAGTAAAAATTGAAAAAATTAAGAAAATCTTAATAAGAAAAATTTTTTTTTTCATTTTATAAATTTTTTTAAAATTTAGTGTCCAATTTCGGAAATAAATTTAATTCTCATTAATCTAATTTCTTCTTCAGAATAATCATCATCTTTAAATTCTTCCAGCGCTTCATCCAGAGTACCTGTTTCTGCGTCTTCTGCAAAATATTCAAAAATTTCTTCCTGGTGTTCTATATCGATGATTTGGTCAACATAATAAGATATATTTAATTTCGTTCCGGAATTAATTATTGCCTCTATTTCTGTTAAAAGTTCATCCATGTCTAATTTTTTCATATCAGCAATATAATCAAATGTAAGCTTTCTATCTATACTTTTTATAATAAAAACTTTTAAACCAGATTTATTTACAATAGATTTTACCACAAGATCTTGTGGACGCTCAATTTCTTTTTCATTGACATATTTGCTTATTAAATTTATAAATTCTTCACCATATCTTTTTGCTTTACCGACACCAACACCAATTATTTTTTGCATTTCATCCATAGTAATTGGATAATGTATTGCCATATCTTCTATAGATGGATCCTGGAAAATTACAAAAGGTGGTAAGTCTTTTTTCTTAGATATTTTTTTACGTAGGTCTTTTAATTTGCTATCAAAATTGAAATCGGATGTTCTAAATAGCTATGTCCTTTCTCACTTAAACTTAAAATTCCATAATTTTCAATTCCTTTATTTAATAGGCGGAAAATTAAAGAATGACGAATAACACCAAGCCAAAATTTATAATCTTTTTCTTGCCCACATCCAAAAATCTCTATTTTATTATGAAAATAAGCTTTAACTTCTGAGGAAACTCTGCCAGCAATTATATTTGCAATATGGTCAGATTTGTATCCTTCTTTTAATGTAATTATAGTTTTTAGAACTTTAGAAATGTAAGGTTCACCTTCAAATAATTCTTTAGGATTGATACAATTATCACAATTATCACAATTTTCTTCCATTACTTCGCCAAAGTAATTTAAAAGTTGTATTCTTCGACAAACAGATGATTCTGTGTAAGAAACAGTTTCTAATAATAATTGTTTTCCAATTTCTTGCTCGGCAACAGGTTTGCCTTGCATAAATTTTTCTAATTTTTGTATATCCTTATATTTGTAAAAAGCAATACATCTTCCTTCGCCGCCATCTCTACCTGCACGTCCAGTTTCTTGATAATAACCTTCTAAACTTTTTGGAATATCATAATGAATAACAAATCTGACATCTGGTTTATCTATTCCCATACCGAAAGCAATAGTCGCAACTATTACATCTACATCTTCCATCAAAAACATGTCTTGGTTTTTCGAACGAGTTGCAGTATCCATCCCTGCATGATATGGAAGAGTTTTTATTCCATTTACATTTAATATCTCTGCAATTTCTTCAACTTTTTTCCTACTAAGACAATAAATTATACCAGATTTATTTTGATTATTTTTTATATATTTTATTACTTCTTTTACAGCATTAATTTTCGGTCTTACTTCATAATATAAATTCGGACGGTTAAAAGATGCTTTAAACACACGTGCGTCTAACATTCCTAAATTTTTTTGTATATCATTTTGTACTTTTGGAGTTGCAGTTGCAGTTAATGCTATAACAGGAGCTAAACCTATTTCTTCTATAATAGGACGAATTTTCCTATACTCTGGTCTGAAGTCATGTCCCCACTCAGAAATACAATGTGCTTCATCAATTGCATAAAAAGATATTTCTATATTTTTAAAAAATTCGACGTTATCTTCTTTTGTGAGAGATTCTGGAGCAAGATATAAAAGTTTAGTTTTCCCATCAACTATATCTTTTTTAACTAGTTTTATTTCCTTTCTACTTAGAGAAGAATTTAAAAAATGTGCAACGTTATCTTGCATGCTAAAACTGCGAATAGAATCAACTTGATTTTTCATCAATGCAATTAGTGGAGAAATAACTATAGCCATTCCATCGCTTATTAAAGCCGGTAATTGATAACACAAAGATTTACCACCTCCAGTTGGCATTAAAACAAAACCATCTTTATTATCCAATAAATTTTCTATAACAGCTTCTTGTTTCCCTTTAAAAGTATCAAAACCAAAATGTTTTTTTAAATGAAATTTTAATGGTAGCTCTTTTTTACTTTTCATAAATCAATTTGTTTCATATTACATTTATATAATAAAATTATAAAAAAAAAATTAATTAAAAAAAAATTTTTTTAATTAAAATATTTTTTTTTTTAATTAAAATTATAAAAAAAATTTAAAAAATTAAAAAAAACTTTTTTTTTTAATTTTTTTCAAAAAAACTTTTTTTTATACCTTGGATTTTTTTAAAAAAATTCAATATTATTTTTAAATAATTTTATGGCAATGGCAAGCAATATAATTCCAAAAACTTTTCTTAAAATTAATATTCCTCCTTTTCCAAATAATTTTTCAAAAAAATCAGTCGCTTTCAAAACGACGTAAGCAAGTAAAAGATTTAATAAAAGAGCAATTACAACATTAATCATTGCATACTCAGCTGTTAAAGCAAGTAAAGATGTTATAGAACCTGCTCCTGCTATTAATGGAAAAGCAATTGGAACTACTGTTCCTCCGTCTGGTGTGTCTTCGCTTTTGAATAATTCTATGCCAAGAACCATTTCTAAGGCAAGAGCAAAAATTACAATGGCACCAGCAATTGCAAAAGAAGAAATATCTACTCCAAAAAGACTGAGTAAATTTTCTCCGGTAATTAAGAATGTTATCATAATTATCGTTGCAATTGTTATTGCTTTTTCTGCGTTAATTTTTTTGTCCTTACTTTTTTCCTTTAAAGTGATAATTATCGGAATAGAGCCAATTATATCTATAACCGCAAACAAAACCATAAAAGCAGAAAAAATATCTAAAAAATTGAATAAATTAATTTCTTTTAAAATATTGAAAATCATTATTTTATATATATAAAAAATAAAATTTAAAAAAATAAAATTTCGCAAAATTAATTATTGATTATCAATATCAAAATTTTTTATTGGAAAATTTTTATTATTTTTGATAAAAAAAAATTTTTAAAAAAATGGAAAATTATTTAAAAAAAATTTCTGAGGATTTATTAGAAATAAATGCTATTAAATTAAGAATGGATAATTATTTTACTTGGGCATCAGGTTTAAAATCTCCAATTTATTGTGATAACCGTAAAACTTTATCTTATCCAAAAACGAGAAGTTTTATTAAAAAGGAATTTGCGAAAATAATCAAAAAAAAATATCCAGAAGTGGAAATGATAGTTGGGGTTGCAACCGGAGCAATTGCTCATGGAGTTCTGCTTGCCGAATATTTAAATTTACCTTTTTCTTATGTGCGTGCTTCCGCAAAAGGACACGGTTTGCAAAATTTAATAGAAGGTGAAATTAAAGAAAAACAAAAAGTCCTTGTGATAGAAGATTTAATCTCTACAGGTGGAAGTAGTTTAAAAGCTGTTGAAGTTCTCAGAAAATCAAAATGTGAAGTTCTTGGAATGCTTTCAATTTTTAGCTACGGTTTTGAAATTGCAAAGCAAAATTTCCAAAAAAAAAATTGTGAATTGACAACTTTAAGCGATTTCAATGCTTTAATAAAAGCAGCTTTAGAAAAAAATTATATTAATAATGAAGAATTAGAAATTTTAAAAAAATGGAGAAAAGATTTTTAAAATTCAATTTCTATAAAAAAAATTTATTAAAATTTTAATTCTTATTAAAAAAAAATTAAAAAACAATTTAAATTGTTTTTTAATTTTTTTTAATTTCATTATTTTTTTAACAAATTTTTTTTTTTATTGTTTTCTTATTTTCTATAATTTCCCATTTATTTATATCAAATGTTGTTTCATCAGATAAAAAAGCAAATTTTAAATTATTTACACTAAATTTTTCATACATTTCGATTTCTTTGAAATTGCTTTTTTGTGCATTTTCACTGTCTATTAATGTTACAGTCCCACATCCAAGAACTTGAAATTTTAAATCTGGAGAGATAAAAATTGCTGTATTTTCCGAAATTCCAAAACCTTTCTTTAAATTATCTTTTAATAAAGATTGAGTTAAACGAGGCATTCTGCATCTTTCAATAAAATGAGTATCTATTATAATATTTTTTAAAAAACCAAAACCTTTATGGAAAAATATTTTATCTTTTTCAAAACCTTTATAATCTCCGTCATAAATCATCATTTCTCCAGACGCTGATGCTCCAGCACTTGTTCCTGCGATATTTATTTCTTTATTTTTAAATTTTGTTTTTATAACTTCCAAAATTTTAGAACCATCGAAAACATCAACAAGTTTTACTTGGTCTCCTCCACTAAAAAAAACAAGATCTGCTTCTTCTAATTTTTTTAAATGCTCTGGCTTATCTATTTCATTTTTATTTCTAATATCAAAAATTTCTAAATTTTTTAAGCCAAGACTTCTGAAAGCATATTTATAATTTCTTCCTACGTCACTTGGGTAAGATGAAGCAGTTGGTATTAAAATAGCATTTTTTACATTATAAATTTCTAATATATTTCTCAAAATATATTTGCTTCTTCTTTTGTCTTCCGCACCTCCTATTAATATTAAATTCCCTTTTTGAAAATTTGGAGAATTTGAATTTACCATAATAATTATTTTAATAAAAAAAAACAAATTTAATTTTTTTCAAAAAAAAACAAAAAAAAATTTAATAATTTCATTGTTAAAATAAAAAAAATTTTTTTTTTAACGTTAAATTTTATGTATTTTTAAATTGAAAAATTTTTTTTTCAAATTCGTCCAAAATTTTAATATATTTTTTTTAATTATAAAATTCATTAAAATTTCATCGTTTTTTTGAAAAAAAATTTTTTTTTTTTAATTGTAAAATTCATTAAAATTTCATCGTTTTTTTGAAAAAAATTTTTTTTTAATTATAAAATTCATTAAAATTTCATCGTTTTTTTGAAAAAAATTTTTTTTAATTATAAAATTCATTAAAATTTCATCGTTTTTTTTGAAAAAAATTTTTTTTTAATTATAAAATTCATTAAAATTTCATCGTTTTTTTGAAAAAAAATTTTTTTTTAATTATAAAATTCATTAAAATTTCATCGTTTTTTT
>NBLL01000102.1 GCA_002084355.1 Bacteroidetes bacterium 4572_128
TTAAAGAAAAAAAATTTTTTTTTGAAATTAAAATAATTAAAATTTTTACGATTTTTGAAAAAAATTTTTTTTAATTGAAATTAAAAAACATTAAAATTTTGGGCGTTTTTTTGAAAAAAAATTTTTTTTTTGAAATTAAAAAATATTGAATTTTTGGACGATTTTTGAAAAAAAATTTTTTTTATTTTGAAATTTAAAAATATTAAAATTTTGGACGAATTTAAAGAAAAAAAATTTTTTTTTTGAAATTAAAATAATTAAAATTTTTACTATTTTTGAAAAAAATTTTTTTTAATTGAAATTAAAAAATATTAAATTTTTGGACGTTTTTTGGAAAAAATTTTTTTTTGAAATTAAAAAATATTAAATTTTTGGACGTTTTTTTGAAAAAAATTTTTTTTTATTTTGAAATTAAAAATATTTAAAATTTTGGACGAATTTTGAAAAAATTTTTTTTTATTTTTAAATTAAAAAATATTAAAATTTTGGACGAATTTTTGAAAAAAATTTTTTTATTATTTTGAAATTAAAAAATATTAAAATTTTGGACGAATTTGAAAAAAATTTTTTTAATAAAATATTAAAATTAATGAAGACGATAAAAAATTAAATTTGAATTTTTATAAAAAAATTAATTTAAAAAAAATCGTTTTTTTTACGAAAATTTTTTATATAAATTATAAAATATAATATTGAAGAAATTTTAAAATGAATAAAAAAATATATCAAAATTAAAAAAAAATGAAAAAACTTAAATCAATTCAAATTCAAAATTTGAATATTAATTCAAATATAGTAAAAATAATGAAGATTATATTTCCCTTACCGATATGGCAAAATGGAAAAATCCAGAATCTCCAAGATTTGTTGTGCAAAAATGGTTATCTACAAAATATACAATTTCTTTTTTAGGTGTTTGGGAAAATTTATATAATGTAAATTTTAAACGTGCCGAATTCGGTACGTTTAAAAATGAAGCTGGTGTGAATAGTTTTAGTATGTCTCCAACCAAATGGATAAAAGAAACAAATGCTATAGGTATTAGATCTGCAGCTGGTCGATACGGTGGAACTTTTGCTCACAAAGACATTGCTTTTGAATTTGCAAGCTGGCTTTCTCCTGAGTTTAAATTATATTTAATTGCGGAATTCCAAAGATTAAAAGCATTAGAAGAAACAACTATTATTTCATTAGAATGGCAAATAAAAAGAAGTTTATCTAAAACAAATTACAAAATTCATACAGACGCTATAAAAAAACAATTGGAAAAATTAAATTTATCAAATTTTGAAAAGCGTTTAATTTATGCAGAAGAAGCAGATTTATTAAATTTAATAATGTTTGGAAAAACAGCAAAAGAATGGAGAAGTAAAAATAAAAAACATTCTGATAAAGGTCTTAATATGAGAGATTTAGCAAATATCGAGGAATTAATAGTTTTATCTAATTTAGAAACAGTAAATGCTTACCTAATAAATCAAGGTATAGATAAAAAATATAGAATAAAAGAGTTGGTTTTTGAAGCTAAGAAAAATTTTGAAATTGTTAAAAATCAAAAATCAATAGAAAATATAAAAAATTTGAATTATAATTCAAAAATAATTTAAAAAAATGATTTTTGAAATATGTTTAAATAATCCATATGCGTCAAGCGTCCGTGCGCCTGTGTGGTGTTTTCACCGCACATTATTAAATTTAAAATATTAAAATTTTGGACGAATTTTGAAAAATTATTTTTTAATTTGAAATAAAAAATTATTAAAATTTTGGACGAATTTTGAAAAATTTTTTTTTATTTTGAAATTAAAAATATTTAAAATTTTGGACGAATTTGAAGAAAAATTTTTTTTATTTTGAAATTAAAAAATATTAAAATTTTGGACGTTTTTTTGAAAAATTTTTTTTATTTTGAAATTAAAAATTATTAAAATTTTGGACGAATTTGAAAAAAAATTTTTTTTAATTGAAATTAAAAAATTATTAAAATTTTGGTCATTTTCAAAAAAATTTTTTTTCAATTTCAAAATAAAAAACATTAAAATTTTGGACCGCTTGACGCATATTGGCATTTATCAAAAAAATTCACTTTCTCATTATTCACCTATGGGAAACGTTTATAAATATCTTTTCTATGCAAAAAAACAGAAAATAATATTTTATTATTTCCAATATTTTATTATTTCCTCAAAAAAAACACCAATTCTATAATTTCCTATACGTATTCTGTATGCATTATATTCTCCTTTTAATTTTTTTATATTTTTAATTTCGTCAATATTATTTGCACAATTTGTTTTTCGAATTTTTTTGTAAATTCTATATTCATAACAAACCAAGTTTTTTTAAAACAGTATTTTTATCTGCCATACCTGTTTTTTTTGCTTTTATCATTTCATACAATAAAATTGTATCTTCTTTTTTTTCCGACCCAATATCAAAAAAAGAAATATAATTTTCGGTTTTTGACAGCGATTTTAAATATGTTAATAATATTTTTGCTTTTGGATTTTTATCCTCTATTTTAAGATAAATTTTCATAAATTTTGTAATTTTATTTTTTCAAAAAAAAACAAATTTTTATTAAAAAAAAATTTTTTAATTTAAAATTCATAAAAAAAATTGTCGAATTTTGAATTTTTTTTTTATAAAAATTATTAAAATTTTGGGCAAATTATGAAAAATTTTTTTTTAATTTGAAAATTAAAAATCTTGAAATTTTTACGTTTTTTTGAAAAAAAATTTTTTTTAATTGAAATTAAAAAATATTAAAACTTTGGACGTTTTTTTGAATTAAAAAACATTAAAATTTTTACGTTTTTTTAAAAATTTTTTTTTAATTGAAATTAAAAAACATTAAAATTTTGGACGTTTTTTTGAAAAAAAAATTTTTTTAATTGAAATTAAAAAATATTAAAATTTTGGACGTTTTTTGAAAAAAAATTTTTTTTTAATTTGAAAATTAAAAATCTTGAAATTTTTACGTTTTTTTGAAAAAAAATTTTTTTTAATTGAAATTAAAAAACATTAAAATTTTGGACGTTTTTTTGAAAAAAAATTTTTTTTAATTGAAATTAACAAATTTTAAATTTTTTAGGACAAAAATTCTATATCGAAAAATTTTATTAAAATAATTGAAATTAAATATTTATGAAATTAATTTTTGCAAGTCATAATATTAATAAATGTTTAGAAATTAAAACATTTTTGAAAAATGAATTTGAGGTTTTTTCTCTTGGCGAAATAGGGATTTACGAAGACATACCTGAGCCTTATGATACTTTTGTTGAAAATGCTTTGTCAAAAGCTCGTTATGTTTACAATAAGTTTAATATAAATTGTTTTGCAGATGATTCTGGTTTAGAAGTTGATTTTTTAAAAGGAAAACCTGGTGTTTTATCTGCTCGTTATTCTGGTGAAGATAAAAATGACGAAAAAAATATACAGAAAGTTTTGAAAGATTTAAATTCTATAAAAAATAGAAATGCAAAATTCAAAACAGTTATTGCTTTAATTTTTAACGGCAAAGAATATATTTTTGAAGGAGTTATAAAAGGAATTATTCTTGATAAAAAAATTGGAAAAAGAAATTTTGGTTATGACCCAATTTTTAAACCCGATGGTTTTGAAAAATCATTTTCTCAGATGACTTTAGAAGAAAAAAACAAAATCAGTCACAGAACAATTGCAATAAAAAAAATGAAAAATTTTCTATTTTAACTTTCCAAAAGTTTTAATTTTAACTTTCCAAAAGTTTTAATTTTAACTTTCCAAAAGTTTTAATTTTAACTTTCCAAAAGTTTTAAACTTTTGGAAAGTTGTTTTTTATTTTTATTTTTGTGTTTTTTTATAAAAAAAAATTTTTAAAAAAATGAAAAATATAAATTTTAAAAAATTTTCACCTCATCTTTTTGCGATTATTTTTTTTATGTTGTTATCTGTTATTTATTTTCCAAAAATAATGGACGGTAAAAAATTATATCAAAATGATAAAATTCAGTGGAAAGGTATGTCAAAAGAAATCGAAGATAATAGAGAAAAAACAGGGGAGCAAGCTTTATGGACAAATAGTTTGTTTGGTGGAATGCCATCTTATTTAGTTTCCATGAGAATTGAAAATAACTTGACTAGCATTTTTAATAGGATACTAAATTTAACATTTTTAGAACAAATTGGAAATGTATTCCTTTTATTATTAGGTTTTTACATTGCATTAATTATATTTCAAGTTAATCCTTGGCTCAGTGTCATAGGTGCTATTGCTTATGCGTTTTCATCTTATTTTTTTATTGTTTTGGAAGCTGGACACGTTATAAAAGTTTTAGCTTTAGGATATATGCCGCCAATTATTGCAGGTGTATATCTTGCTTTTAATAACAATAAAATTTGGGGAAGTTTAATTTTCGGATTGTTTTTTTCTCTACAATTGATAGCAAATCATGTTCAAATGACTTATTATATGTTTTTTATAATTGGTATTTATATGGTTTTTAGATTTGTAAATTCCTTAAAAGCAAATGATTTAAAAAAATTTTTAAACCCATTTCTTGCTCTTTTTATAACAGGTATTTTAGCAATTGGAAGTAATGCGGAAACTATGTTGCCTTTGTATGAATACAGTAAATATTCTATGCGTGGAAAATCAGAACTAACAAACAATCAAAAGGATAAAACAGAAGGTTTAGATAGAAGTTATGCCACAAGCTGGAGTTATGGAAAAATGGAAACTTTTACACTTTTAATACCAAATTTTAAAGGTGGTTCGTCGCATGGCGAATTAGATAAAAATTCTGAAACTTATAAGTTTTTAAAATCTAATAATGTTCCAAATACAAGAGAACTTATAAAACAAATGCCTTTGTATTTTGGAGACCAACCTTTCACTTCCGGAGCAGTTTATGTTGGAGCAATAATTTGTTTGTTTTTTATTTTTGGTTTATTTGTAATAAAAGGCGAATTAAAATGGTGGTTGCTTTCTGCAACTATTTTTTCTATTTTAATGGCTTGGGGAAAAAATTTTATGTTTTTAACAGACTTATTTTTAGATTATTTTCCAATGTATGATAAATTTAGAGCTGTTTCATCTATTCTAATAATTGCAGAATTTACAATGCCACTTTTAGCGATTTTAGCAATTAAAAAGGCTCTTTACGGCAAATTAAGCAAAAAAGAATTTAAAAATGCTTTATTAAAATCTTTTGCAATTCTTAGTAGCATAACTTTATTTTTTGCTATATTTTCTGGTTTTTTTGATTTTAATGCTTCTGGAGATAATAGATTATTGGCAAATGGCTATCCACAATTATTAATAGATGCCATAGTAAAAGACAGAGAAAGTTTATTTCGTGCAGATGCTTTTCGTTCTTTTATTTTTATTTTAATTGCTTCAGCAGCAATTTGGTTTTATATGCAAGAGAAAATCAAGAAAAATATTTTTATTGTTATTTTAGCTGTTTTGGTTTTATTAGATATGTGGACAATAAACAAACGTTATTTAAATAATGATGATTTTGTTGCGAGTAGAAATGTTGATATTCCTTTCAAACCGACAAGCGCGGATAAACAAATAATGTCTGATAAAGACCCATATTTTAGAGTTTTTAATCTAAGTGTAAATACTTTTAATGACGCAAGTACTTCTTATTTTCATAAATCTGTTGGCGGTTATCACGGAGCAAAGATGAAACGTTATCAGGAATTAATTGAATTTCATATTTCTAAAAATAATATGGAAGTTTTAAATATGTTAAACACAAAATATTTTATTATTGGAAATAAAAAAGGATATGAACCTACAGTTCAATTTAATCCTAATGCTTTGGGAAATGTTTGGTTCGTAGAAAGTTATAAAACAGTAAAAAATGCCGATGAAGAAATTCAAGCATTAAATAATTTTAAAGCTAAAAAAGAAGCAATTATCGACATTCGTTTTAAAGATTTTTTGAATAATTTTGAAATTAAAAAAGATGATTCTGATATTATTAATTTAACAAAATACAATTTAGATAAATTGGAATATGAATATGAAATTAAAAATTCTCAGATTGCAGTTTTTTCTGATATTTATTATGAAAAAGGTTGGAATGCTTATATTGATGGGAAATTATTACCACATTTTAGAGCAAATTATGTTCTGAGAGCAATGATTTTACCTAAGGGCAAACATAATCTTGTTTTTAAATTTGAACCAGGATCTTATGCTATTGGAAGTAAAGTGTCTTTAATAAGTTCTTTAATTTTAATTATTTTAATGGCTTTTGCTTTATTTAAAAGTATAAAAAAAACAAAATTTTAAATTATGTTTTTTTAAAAACTTTATATTTTTTTAAATTCCAAATTTTAGAAATTTGGAATTTTTTTTAATAAATTTTATATTTTCATAAAAAATGAAATATTATGTCAGAAGAAAAAATTGATAAATTAGAAATTTTCCTAAAAAATCAAACAGCAGTATTTTTTTCTGCTTTAGCAGAAACAAAAAAAAATATGATTTTATATCGTACAGAACGAGAAAGAGAACTCGAAAAAAAACATGCAAAAGAACGTAATTTACGTTTTAAGAAGTTTGATAAAATTTTAAAAAGCAAATTTCTCGTTTGACAGACAGCTGGAGCGATTTTGCTAAGGGACTTGTGCGACCGAATTTAATTGAAATTTAAAAAAAAAGGAATTATTTTCGAAAGAATTTATACAAACATATTAGAAAAAAATATAATCAAATATTTTATGAAATAGATTTATTTGTTGTTTTAAAATATTAGAAAAAATTTCAATACAAGCTCCGAGAGATTTTAAAATGGATGGAAAAATATTAATTGGAGCAATAACAGGAATGAAATCTGACAAAATGGTAGAAGAATTTGCAGAAAAAAAAGGCATATTTGTTTTGCATCCAAATGTAATTCTATGAAAATTGTTAATGATAAAAATTTTAATTGTAAAGAATGGAAAATTAAATTTTAATTTTTTTTTCAAAAAATGATGTTTTTTTTTAATAAAAAAAAACACAAATTTTAATTTGTGTTTTTTTTTAGAAATTTTTTAATTTATTTTATTGATAATTTATTTATTTCGGTAAAATTATTTTCTTTAGTTTTAATTACCATTTTATAAATATACATTCCTTTACTAAAATTAGAAATATCAAAATTAACTTTGTAAATACCTTTTTCTTGATTTTTATTTACAAGAACAGCAACTTCTTTACCAAGCATATCAAATATTTTTAATTCAACTTTTGAATTTTCTATTAAATTATACTCAAAATTTGTACTAATACTAGCAGGATTAGGATAATTTTTCATAGAAATAATATCAGTTTCATTTTCTAAACTTGGAATATTTTCACTTTTTGAATCTATAGTAATAAGATTTTCAGAAAATAAATTTTCTTTTTCAACTTCTAAAATAATTAAATTTTCACCATTTTCAAAATCTTTTCCATTTACAGAGTATCCATAAACAAAAACTTGATTATTTTCTAATTTGTAAATTAAATTATTAAATTCAGAACGAATATTATTAATTTTCCAAGAATTTGGAATATTTAAAATTAAACTCATCGCACCAATTCTATTATAATTTTCAATAGAAATCGGATATTCAAAATGGTTTTCATTTTCAATATATCCATTTTTTGTTAATAAAATATCATTACTAATAGATTTTTTCGTTACAGAATTATTTGGAACATAAGAAGCATTTACATCACCATTACAAATTGTTTGTAAATTTTTAGTAATATTTTCACTCACAACGATTTCAGTTTCTAAAGTTCTCCAGTCATCAACACCTGTATAATGAGGGTCCATTCCTATTCCTCTTCTCATAATCAAAAGAGCATCAGTTGTTGTAATTTCGTTAGAATTATTTACATCTGCCACTAAATTTTGTAGATTAGTAAATGTGGCACCAAGCTCAACAGTCTTAAGTGCAGTTAATAATGCGTCGGTTGCATTTACTCCTCCGAAAAATGAAGGTGCAACTTTAATGTCGTAATTTCCTGTAATAATTTCGCTAAATGTATAATTACCATTTCCATCAGTCGAAGTTTCATATACAAGTGTCCCATTATTTAAAAGTTGAACATTTGCATTTGTTACTAAAGTATTCGCATTATTCAAATAATTTACATTTCCAGTAATGTCAAATTTAGGCAATTCTCCATCAACAGTTACAGTAATTATTTGTGTGTAAGTCGCTTGATTTCCATTTACGTCAGAAACATTCCAAACAACATTTGTAATACCAATAGGATATAAATCACTTGCATCATTTGTACCATTGAAATTATTAATCAAAGTAGAATTATCAATTTCACAATTGTCTGTGATTGTTGGTTGTTGAATAGATAAGTCTATATTCGCTATTCCAAATTCAACATTTTCAGTAATGTTTTCTATTGAAATAATAGGTAATTCATTATCTTCAACAGTAATATTTTGTGTAAAGTTTGCTGTATTATTTTCTAAATCTTTTGCTGTCCAAAGAATAGAATAATTACCAATTTCCAAAGGAATATTTACACTTGTTGTACCTGGTTCTACACTTTGAGGAATTTGGTTACTAAATTCATAAGTTAAAGAAACAACACCAACATTATCATTTGTAATTGGGTTTACACTTAATGAATAAGCACAATTTCCATCAACATTAACAATTCCGAGATTTTCTTCTAAATTAGAAATTGTTGGAGCTTCTTCATCCAGCAAACTATTAACAGTAATAGTTTGAGTAAAATCATTTACGTTTCCATTTACGTCCATAGTTTCCCAAACTACAGTATGTTCTCCTACAGCAAAATTTAAAGATACTGATGTTCCTTCGAAAGTTACAGATGGATTTTCATTAATTTTATAACTTGAAATTTCTATTCCACAATTATCAGAAATTGTTGGTGTTAAAGTAATACTTGCCTCAAAAGAACCAGATTCTAAATCTTCAGTAATTGAAGTTTCTAAATTAGAAATAGTTGGGTTTTCATTATCAGCAATAATAATATTTTGAGTAAATGTAGAAAC
>NBLL01000103.1 GCA_002084355.1 Bacteroidetes bacterium 4572_128
AGTTTGCGAAAAAAAATTTTCTATAATTTTGACGATATTTTTAAATTTTTCATCACTTGGTTTAAAATTCTTTTTTCGTAAATCTGTAATTTTTGCTAATTCTACATTTTCAACAACTTCGTTATCTTTTAACCAAATCCAATGTAAATAATTGGTTACCAAAATATTATGAGAAAGTTGTTGATACTTTTTTATTTGTTCTGATTTTAGAGTTTTTTGCAAGTCTTCATCAATTTTTTTATTTTCCAAATAACCAATGACAGAAGCATCTGTTAAAATTTGAAAATCAGGTGAACCAAAACCGTATCTATTTCGTTTTGGCTCGTGTAAAATTTTTATTTCTTTGTTTACATTTTCGGCAATATTTTTTAATAATTCGTGCAAAACAGGTCGCAAACTATGTTCTGTCATTTGGCTTAAATCTGTATTTTTTAATGAGTAAAAATATTTTTCAATAAAAGTATTATTCATAATATGAATTTTAAAATTAAAATATTAAAAGTAAATTTTTTTTTTAATTTTAAAATCATAAAAAAATTGGCAATTTTTCAAAAAATTTTTTTTTAATTGAAATTAAAAAAAATTAAAATTTTGGGCGTTTTTTGAAAAAAAATTTTTTTTTTTTGAAAATAAAAAATATTAAAATTTTGGGCGTTTTTTGAAAAAAATTTTTTTTTTTTGAAAATAAAAAATGTTAAAATTTTTACGAATTTTAAAAAATTTTTTTTTAATTTGAAAATAAAAAATGTTAAATTTTTGGACATTTTTTGAAAAAAAAATTTTTTTTAATTTCAAAAAGACATTAAAAATTTGAATTTTTTTAATTATAAAAATATTAAAATATTTTGTTTTAATTTTTTTATTCCAAAATGACATTTTTTTTTAATAATTATTAAAAAAAATTAATGAATTTTTAAATTTTGTATTATTTCATTAATTTTATTTTATAATATTAATTTTTATTAAATTGCATTTTGTAATAATATTAAAAAAATGAAAAAAATAATTTTATATTTTTTATTTCTTTCTTTTTTTTCTTTACATTCTTGTAAAGAAAACAAAAAAGGAAATCCAGAAATAACCGTTGAAGAATTAAAATCTCATATTTTATTTCTTGCTTCTGACGAAATGAAAGGTAGAGGAACAGGAACTTTAGAAGGTAAAAAATCTGCAAGTTACATAAGAGACAAATTTAAGTCTTTGAATTTGAAATTATTATATGAAAATGGTTTTCAACATTTTGATGTAACTAACAGTTTGAAACTTATAAGTGGAAAAAATTCTTTAAATTTTGAAAAAAATAATGGAATTTTAGAAAAAGATTTTTATCCAATAAGTTTTTCTAAAAATGGAACTTTGAAAAGCGAAGTTGTTTTTTGCGGATATGGTTTAGATGTAAATGAAGACAGTGTTGTTTGGAATGATTACGAAAACATAGATGTAAAAGGGAAAATTGCAATGATTTTAAGGGGTGAACCAGAGGTAAAAGAATATTCTGACATTCTTTTTAATTTTAGTTCTGAGCGTTCTAAAGCTTTGACAGCAAAAGACAAAGGAGCAAAAGGAGTTATTTTTGTTTCTGGTGAAAAATTTGAAAAAAAAGATAAATTAAAAGAGTTTTATTTTGATAAAAGTTCATCTGATGCAGATATTTTAGTTGTTCAAATAACAAGAAATCTTATCCAATGTGGATATTTCTGTTGGAATGGAGCAAAATATTGTAAAAACACAAAATGTTGTTGCTTTATTAGAAGGTGCTGACGAAAATTTAAAAAATGAATTTATTGTAATAGGTGGACATTATGATCATCTTGGAATGGGTGGCGAAGGCTCTGGTTCAAGAAAACCAGATACAATTGCGGTTCATAACGGTGCAGATGATAATGCTTCTGGTATCGCTTCTATTTTGGAAATAGCAGAAAAATTTGCAAACCAAAAAGATAAACCAAAAAGAAGTATAATTTTTATTGCTTTTGGTGCAGAAGAAATTGGTTTAATTGGTTCAAAATTCTTCGTAAAAAATCCTCCCGTAGATTTGAAAAAAATTAATGCCATGATAAATTTGGATATGATAGGTTGTTTGGATACAATGACAAAGGATTTAACTGTTGGCGGAATAGGCACAGCAAAAGAATGGGATATTTTATTAAAAAAATATTCAAAAGATAATTATTTCAATTTGCAAAAGATGGAAAGCGGATATGGACCTTCTGACCACGCATCTTTTTTTCTCGAAGACATTTCTGTTTTATATTTTTTTACCGGAGTTCATGATAAATATCATACTCCTGCTGACGATATAGAAATTATTAATTTCGACGGATTAAAACATGTTGCTAATTTTGCATTTGAAATTTCAAATGACATTCTACGAAATGATAAAAAAATAAACTTTATAGCAACAGAAATTGTAAAAAGCGAAAAGAGACGACATAATTTAAAAGTAAAATTAAGCATAGTTCCCGATTTTTCAGGAATAGAAAAAAAAGGAATGCGAGTAGATGCAGTTGTCAAAGGTGGAATAGCGGAAAAATATGGTTTATTAAAAGGTGATATTATTATTTCTATGGAAAATAAAAAAATAAATAATATTCACGATTATATGAATCGATTAAAAACTTTTAAAGTTGGCGATAGAATAACAATAGGAGTTATGAGAAATGAAAAAAAGATGACTTTTATTCTTGATTTATAAAAAAAAAAAAAAAAATTGGTTTTTTAATATTTTTATATATAATGAAAAAAAAATTTAAATTAAAATGAAAATCTTATGAAAAAACTTTTTAGTTCGTCAGTAGGTCAGAAGTTAATAATGAGCCTGTCAGGTTTATTTCTGATAACATTTATACTGGTTCATTTGCTTTTAAATTTGCTTTTGTTAGTTGGACCAGAAGCATACAATAAAGCAGTGCATTTTATGGCAACAAATCCATTAATGCATTTAATGGAACCAGTACTTGCCGCAGGTTTTATCTTTCATATAATTTATGCAACGATATTAACTTTGCAAAATCAAAAAGCTAGACCAGAAGCTTATGCTGTTGTTGACCAGTCAGAAAGCAGCAGTTGGGCTTCGAGAAATATGTATGTTCTTGGTGGATTAGTTTTTATTTTTATAGCATTACATCTTGTAAATTTCTTTTTCAAAATGAAGTTTGGAGTAGGAGGCGATTTACCAAAAGTTGTTTATGAAGGAATAAAAATGGACGATGCATATCCATTAGTTAGTGGTTTATTTAAAGTATGGTGGTATGCTGTGATTTATGTTATTGGAGCAGTTTTACTTGCTTTACATTTACGTCATTCACTTTGGTCTGCTTTGCAAACTCTTGGTATGAATAATTCTAATTTGCGACCGATATTAGAAAATATAAGTATTTTATATGCTGTAATTATTGGGCTTGGTTTTTCCATTATTCCAATTTATTTTCTTATTTCTTAGTTTTAAAATCGTTTGAAAAAATTTTTATAATATAAAATTATGGCAATATTAAATTCAAAAGTTCCTGGTGGCAAATTATTCGACAAATGGACAGAATATAAAAACCATCAAAACTTAGTAAATCCAGCAAATAAGAGAAAGTTAGATATTATTATTGTTGGAACTGGACTTGCAGGAGCTTCTGCAGCAGCAAGTCTTGGGGAGCTTGGTTTCAAAGTGAAAAATTTTTGTTACCAAGATAGTGCAAGAAGAGCTCACAGTATAGCAGCACAAGGTGGAATTAACGCCGCAAAAAATTATCCTAATGATGGCGATAGTGTTTATCGTTTATTTTATGATACTGTAAAAGGTGGTGATTATAGGGCGAGAGAATCTAATGTTTATCGTCTTGCGGAAGTTAGTAATAGTATTATTGACCAGGGAGTTGCACAGGGAATTCCTTTTGCGAGAGATTACGGTGGTTTATTAGATAATCGTTCTTTTGGTGGAGCTTTGGTTTCGAGGACTTTTTATGCCAGAGGTCAAACAGGTCAGCAATTATTACTTGGTGCTTATAGTGCTTTGAGTCGTCAAATAAATAAAAAGACAGTAGACATGTACAATCGTACAGAATTAATGGATATTGTTATTGTTGATGGAAGAGCCAGAGGTATAGTTGTTAGAAATCTTGTAACAGGAAAAATAGAAAGTCATTTTGGTCATGCTGTGGTTCTTGCTACCGGAGGTTATGGAAATGTATTTTTCTTATCTACCAATGCAATGGGTTCTAATGTAAGTGCTGCGTGGAAAGCGCATAAAAAAGGTTCTTATTTTGCAAATCCTTGTTTCGTTCAAATTCATCCAACTTGCATACCTGTTCACGGAGATTTTCAATCTAAATTAACTTTGATGAGTGAGAGTCTTAGAAATGACGGTAGAATTTGGGTTCCTAAGAAAAAATCTGATGCTGAGAAAATTCGCAAAGGACAATTAAAACCAGAAAGTTTAAAAGAAGAAGATAGAGATTATTATCTCGAAAGACGCTATCCTGCTTTTGGTAATCTTGTTCCGAGAGATGTTGCTTCCAGAGCGGCAAAAGAAAGATGTGATGCTGGTTTTGGTATAGAAAAAACTGGAAAAGGTGTTTATTTGGATTTCAAATCTGCCATTGAACGTCTTGGAAAAAATACTATTGAACAAAGGTATGGTAATTTATTTCAAATGTATGGAAAAATTACTGATGACAATCCTTATGAAACTCCTATGAAAATTTATCCAGCTATTCATTATTCTATGGGTGGTGTTTGGGTTGATTATGAATTGATGAGTACTGTAAAAGGTTTATTTGTTGTTGGCGAAGCAAACTTCTCTGACCACGGAGCAAATCGTCTTGGTGCTTCTGCTTTGATGCAAGGTCTTGCAGATGGATATTTTGTTCTTCCTTACACCATTCAAAATTATCTCGCTGACCAAATTGGCGTAGCAAGAATGGATACTAATTTGCCAGAATTTAAAAAAGCAGAAAAAGATGTTAAATTATTGCTTGATAAATTAATGAGCATAAAAGGTAAACGTTCAGTAGATTCTATTCATAAAGAATTGGGAATTACAATGTGGGATAATGTTGGTATGGCGAGAAATAAAAAAGGTTTGGAACTTGCTTTGGAAAAAATCAAATCTTTGAAAAAAGAATTTTGGACAAATTTAAGAATTCCAGGCGAAATAAATTCTTTAAATACAGAGTTGGAAAAGGCTTATCGTCTTGCAGATTTCTTAGAACTTGGCGAATTAATGGCAAAAGATGCTTTACATAGAGATGAATCTTCCGGAGGACATTTTAGAGAAGAGTATCAAACTGATGAAGGAGAAGCAAAACGTGATGATAAGAATTTTACTTATGCTGCTGCTTGGGAATATGCTGGTGAAAATAAAGAACATATCTTGCATAAAGATGTGCTTAGCTATGAAAATATTGAAGTGAAACAAAGAAATTATAAAAAATAATTGTTATGAATTTGACTTTAAAAATTTGGAGACAAGAAAATGAGAAAGCTCAGGGTAAATTTGTTACTTATGAGGTGAAAGATATTTCTCCGGACAGTTCTTTTTTAGAAATGTTAGATATTCTAAACGAACAACTTGTAAATAAAATTCAGTTACCCATTGCTTTTGACCATGATTGTAGAGAGGGAATTTGTGGAATGTGTAGTTTATACATTAATGGTAGAGCCCACGGTCCAGACGAAGGAATTACAACTTGTCAGCTTCATATGAGAAAATTCTCTGACGGAGACATTATTACTATAGAGCCTTGGCGTTCCAGAGGTTTTCCTATTATTAAGGATTTAATGGTAAATAGAGATGCTTTTGATAATATTATGCAATCCGGAGGATATATTTCGGTAAACACCGGAGGTATTCCAGACGCAAATTCTATTCCTATTTCTAAGGAAAATTCTGATTTATCTATGGATGCTGCTGCTTGTATAGGTTGTGGGGCTTGTGTTGCAACTTGTAAAAACTCCTCTGCTATGTTATTTGTTTCTGCGAAAGTTTCGCAATTTGCTTTATTGCCACAAGGTAGAACAGAAGCAAAAATAATTTCAAATATTGCTCGTATGAATAGAGAATTTCTGTGTGCGAATTTTTCTTAATTTTTAAAAATTTTTTAATTTAAAATTCCAAAAGATTAAAAACTTTTGGAATTTTTTTTTATTAAAATAAAATCATTAAAAAAATGCCGTTTTTTGAAAAAAAAATTTTTTTTTAAATTATAAAAATTCATAAAAAATTGGCGTTTTTTGAAAAAAAAATTTTTTTTTAAATTATAAAATTCATAAAAAAATGCCGTTTTTTGAAAAAAAAATTTTTTTTTAAATTATAAAATTCATAAAAAATTGGCGTTTTTTGAAAAAAAAATTTTTTTTTAAATTATAAAAATTCATAAAAAAATGCCGTTTTTTGAAAAAAAAATTTTTTTAAATTATAAAAATTCATAAAAAATTTGCGTTTTTTGAAAAAAAATTTTTTTTTTTAAATTATAAAATTCATAAAAAATTGGCGTTTTTTGAAAAAAAAATTTTTATAAATTATAAAAATTCATAAAAAAATGCCGTTTTTTGAAAAAAAAAATTTTTTTTTTAAATTATAAAATTCATAAAAAATTGGCGTTTTTTGAAAAAAAATTTTTTTAAATTTTAAAATTCATAAAAAATTGGCGTTTTTTGAAAAAAAATTTTTTTAAATTATAAAATCATTAAAAAAATGCCATTTTTTGAAAAAAAAATAAATGGTGGAGGAAATTTTACAGATTATACTTTTGAAAGATTTAATAAAGATATAAATAATAAGCCTAATATGTTGGTTAGTGGTTTTATAAATGGTAGATTAATTTATATTTTAGAATTTCCTTTTTCTTTTAATGATTTTGTAAAAAAATTAGAAAAACAATTAAATAGACGTTTTCCATCAGGAGATAAAACAGGACAATATTTAAGAAGTGCAAATTTTTACTATAATGATTTTATTAATTGTAAAAATTTAAAAGTTATTTTTTTACTTAAAAAAAGTAAATTAAAAGATTATAAAAATTATGTAATTAAAAATTTTTATCAATTTTTAGAAAAAAAAACAGAATTATGAAAAATTTGAAAAATACAATTTTACAAGGAGATGCTTTAAGTGTTCTAAAAACACTTCCTAATGATTTTGTGGATTTAGGAATTACTTCACCACCTTATAATAAAAAAGAAAAACAAAAAGGTTGGCTAGTAAAAAATGTTCTTTATCATGCAAGTTCAGATAAATTACCTGAAGCAGACTATCAAAAACAACAAATTGAAGTTTTAAACGAACTATATAGAATAACAAAAACTGGAGGTTCGTTTTTTTATAATCATAAAATTAGGTGGGAAAAAGGAGAATTATTACATCCTTTTTTGTGGTTAAATAAAACAAATTGGGCTATAAAACAAGAAATTATTTGGGATAGAATGATTGCCGCAAATATTAGAGGTTGGCGTTTTTGGCAAGTAGAAGAACGTATTTATTGGCTTTATAAGCCTATTAATAATAATAAAATAGGAGAAGAATTAAAGTCAAAACATGCTCTGCTTACGTCTATTTGGCGATTTTCACCTGAACGTGATAACCCACATCCTGCACCTTTCCCGATAAAATTACCTACTCGTATTATTTATTCAATTTTAGATAAAAAAACACATAAAACTATTATTGACCCTTACGCTGGAAGTGGTACAACATTAGTAGCTTCCAAACTTTTAAATCATAATTTTATAGGAATTGAAATTGCAGAGCCTTATATTGATTATGCAAACAAACGTTTGCATAATGCAGAAGATGAACGTTTAAAAATAGATAAAGAAATTAATTTACATAAGGTTAATAAAACATTTAAAGAAAGAAAAGCTGAAGGAAAATTTGTAGGAAAATTTAAAAAAAATGTAGAAAAAAAAATAATTTCTAAACAAAATAATCTTTTTTAATAAAAAGATAGTTCTATTTGATATTTTTAACTTTCCGAATTTTTAGCATTTCATCAAGATTAAATTAAAAAACATTAAAATTTTGGACAAATTATGAAAAAAGTTTTTTTTTATTTTGAAATTAAAAACATTAAAATTTTGGGCAAATTATGAAAAAAATTTTTTTTATTTTGAAATTAAAAATATTAAAATTTTGTAAACACCGGAGGTATTCCAGACGCAAATTCTATTCCTATTTCTAAGGAAAATTCTGATTTATCTATGGATGCTGCTGCTTGTATAGCTTTTAAAAACTTTTGGAATTTTTTTTCAAAAAAAACGTCAATTTTTTAATAAAAAAAAACTGCATATTTTAACATTTTTTTAATTTATTTAAATTCATATTTTCACCACAAAATATTAATATCATATTTATGAAAATGTTTATCTCTTGTTATTATTACCATATTTTCTATTTTTGCTTGCGAAATTAACATACGGTCAAAAGGATCTCTATGATGTAAAGGCATATTAATTATTTGTTTTATATGTTTTAAATTGATGTTCAATAAATTTATTTTATTGATTTTTAATTGTTTGATTAATTCATCAAAATCAACATTTAATTCTAACTTTCCAATATTTTTTTTAATTGCAATTTCCCAAAATGAAATTGTTGAAATAAATAATTCATTATCAACATCTCTAATAATATTTTTTGCTTTTCTTGACAATTTGTCATTGTCATCAATTACAGTCCAAATAAATGTATGGGTATCTAATAAATATTTTTTCATAATTTTACATATAATCTTTAAAACATTCTAAAGGTTCATCAAAATCATCGGAAATTTTAATTTTTCCTTTTAACATACCAAAACGACGATATTTTTTATTATAAATATCTTTTTGTTTTTCCTCATCTATTTCTTGATATTCAAAATCTATTTTAATATTAAAAAAATTATTAAATAATTTTTTTTCTTCCTTTTGTAATTGTGAAGCAAAGAACAAAACCAATTCATATTTTTGTTAATCTCTTGAAAAAACATTTTTTATTTTTTAATGATAATTATTGCAATAATAAATATAAATTTTGAAAAAAAAATTTTTTTTTCAAAAAAACGCTAAAATTTTAATGTTTTATTTCAAAAAATTTTTCCAAAAATGCCAAAATTTTTATGGTTTTTTATAAAAAAAAATTTTTCAAAATTTGCCGTTTTTTTTATTAAAAAATTTTTTCAAAAATCGTCCAAAATTTTAATATTTTAAAAATTAGAAATTATTAAAAAAAAAATTTTTTCGAAAAACGCCCAAAATTTTAACATTTTTTAATTAAAAAATGTTAAAATTTTGGGCGTTTTTGAAAAATATTTTTTTTATTTGAAATTATAAAAATTTTGAACGAATTTTGAAAAAAAAAATTTAATAATAAATTGTCATTTGAAAATAAGCTTTAATGAAAAAAAAATTAAATTATGAAAGCAAAAGAAAATAAAAGATTACACCCTAATATTGTTTACCGACATGATACTGAAAGCAATATGTTGCTGCCGTATCATGTAACGGAAAAAGGATATATGCCTGCTACTGAATATTTTATTACAGAAAATAAACAAAGCAATGAAATTGATTTTAGCAAATATCCTAAGATCATTCATGTAGTTAATGAAGGAGAATGGCTTTGGAAAATTGCAAGATTTTACTGGGGTGAAGATGA
>NBLL01000104.1 GCA_002084355.1 Bacteroidetes bacterium 4572_128
TTTACTCTGGTAAACCGTCAAAACAAAGAGTTTTATTTGCGAAATCATATTAAATTTTTTATGAATTACAATTTTAAAATTGTAATTCATAAAAATATTTTTTCCAAAAAAATGCCAAAATTTTAATGTTTTTAAATTATAAAAAAAAATTTTCCAAAAAAATGCCAAATTTTTAATGTTTTTAAATTTTCAAAAAAAAATTTTTCCAAAAAACGTCAAATTTTTAATGTTTTTAAATTTTCAAAAAAAAATTTTTTCAAAAAACGTCAAATTTTTAATGATTTAAATTATAAAAAAAAAATTTTTTCCAAAAAACGTCAAATTTTTAATATTTTTAAATTTTCAAAAAAAAATTTTTCCAAAAAACGTCAAATTTTTAATATTTTTAAATTATAAAAAAAAAAATTTCCAAAAAACGTCAAATTTTTATGATTTAAATTATAAAAAAAAAAATTTTTTCAAAAAAACGTCAAATTTTTAATGTTTTTAAATTATAAAAAAAAAATTTTTTCAAAAAAACGTCAAATTTTTAATGTTTTTAAATTATAAAAAAAATTTTTTCCAAAAAACGTCAAATTTTTAATGTTTTTAAATTTTCAAAAAAAAATTTTTTCCAAAAAACGTCAAATTTTTAATGTTTTTAAATTATAAAAAAAATTTTTTTCAAAAAACGTCAAATTTTTAATATTTTTAAATTTTCAAAAAAAATTTTTTCCAAAAAACGTCAAATTTTTATGATTTAAATTATAAAAAAAAATTTTTTTTAAAATGTTTTTTTTATTTTTGAAAAAATTATAATTTTATTTTAAATAAAAAAATTGTGAATACATTAATTAATTTAATTCTTTTTGTTATTATTTTTTATTACGGAATAAAAGTTCTTGTAAGATATTTATTTCCTTTTTTCTTGAAAAAATATCTTGAAAATTTTCAGAAAAAAAATTTTCAAAAAACGAAAGAAGAAAATCTAAATAAAAAAAAATATTCTCGTAAAGAAAAAGAGTTTAAGGAAAAATTTAAAAAAGGAGAATATATTGACTTCGAAGAGGTCAAAGATAAAAAACCAAAAAAATAATAATATGAAAAATAATTGTAATATAATTTGTGTACTTGGAGCAACCGCAACAGGAAAAACAGAGTTAGCGGCTAATTTAGCTTATCAATTAGACACAGAAATTATCAGTGCTGATTCCAGACAAGTTTATAAGGATATGGATATAGGAACAGGAAAAGATATAGATGATTTTTATATTAAAAATAAACAAATTCCTTATCACCTAATAAATATTTTAGAAGCCGGAGAAAAATATAACGTTTATAGATATCAAAAAGATTTTTTAAAAGTTTTTGCAGATTTAAAAAATAGAAATAAAGTTCCTATAATAGTTGGTGGTTCTGGACTTTATATAGAAGCTGTTTTGGGAGGTTTTAAATTAATTTATGTTCCGAGAAATGAAATTTTAAGAGATGAAATTGAAAAAAAAGAAATGCATGAATTAATTGAAATTTTAAAAAATATAAAAAAAACTCACAATGTCAGTGATAGCGATACAAAAAAAAGAATTATTAGAGCGATAGAAATAGAAACTTATTATCAAAAAAATGATATAAAAGATTTTTCATATCCAGAAATAAAAGCAAAATTCATAGGAATAAAATTTGACCGAAAAAATAGAAGAAAAAGAATTACAAAAAGATTGAAAAAAAGATTAGACGAAGGAATGATAGAAGAGGTTCAATCTATTTTAAAAAAAGGTATAGATCCTATGGATTTAATTTATTACGGTTTGGAATATAAATTTATAACGCTTTTTCTTTTAAAAAAAATTTCTTATAATAAAATGTTCGAAGAATTAAATATCGCCATTCATAGGTTTGCAAAACGACAAATGACTTGGTTTAGACGTATGGAAAAACAAAATTATAAAATTAATTGGATAGATGGAAATCTAAGTTTAGAAAAAAAATTAAAAATATCTAATGATATAATTTCTTAAAAAAAATGCCTTATTCCAAAAAATTTTATTTTTTTATATTTTTATTTTTTATAATATTTTCTACAAATTTCATTTTTTGTGATGAAAAACAAAAAGACACAATAAATGAAATAGAAATAGATGATACTATAAAAATTAGAGCATTAAATAATTCAGCTTTTAAATTTAGACATAGGCATAGTGAAAAAGCATTAGAATATGCGGAAAAAGCTTTGGAATTATCAAAAAAAATTGATTTTGAAAAAGGTAAAATGATAGCGTATAAAAATATTGCACATATTTATAAACATCAAAGTTTATTTCAACAGGCAGAAAATTACTATTATAATAGTTTAAAAATAGCAAAAGAATTAGAAGATAAGCAAGAAATTGCTGATTCTTATACAAATATAGGAAAAACCTTATCAAGCAAAAAAGAATATGTCAAATCTTTAGAATATTATTTAAAATCTTTAGAAATAAATAAAAAAATAAAAAATAAAAAAGGGATTTCAAAAAGCTATTGGAATATAGGAATTTTACATAAAAAGCAAAAAAATTATAATTCCTCTTTAGAATATTATGAAAAAGCATTAAAAATATCTTATGAAATAAAAGACACATCTGATATGATTGTAATTTATGCGAATATTGGAAATATACATCTGTATACAAAAAATTATGAAAAATCATTAAAAACTTGTAAAAAAGCGCTTGAAATTATTAAAAATAAAAAAAAATATATAAAGTTTTCTGCTTTGATATTAAACAATATAGGAGAACTTTACAGAGAAAAAAAAGATTATGAAAAATCAATAAAATATTATCATAAAAGTATAAAAGAAAAAGAAAAAATAGATTATCAAAAAGGAATTTCTATTTCTTACAATAATATAGGAGAAGTCTATTTAATTCAAAAATTAAATAATGAAGCAATAGAATTTTTTGAAAAATCTTTGAAAATAGCCGAAAAATTAAATTTAGTTGAAGTTAAACATAGTATATTTGAATCCATGAGCGAAGCATCGTCTAATAAAAAAAATTATAAATCAGCTTACGAATATACAAATGGAAGTTTCTTATAAATATGAACAAAAAAGAAAAGTACAAGAAAAAGAATATTCTTTATTAAGAAATTTTACCATTTCTTTTTCTGTAGCATTATTATTTATGATAATTATTTCAATCTTTTTATTTTTTAACATTAAAGAAAAAAAGAAAGCAAATAGAATTTTAGAGATACAAAAAAAAGAAATTACATATAAAAACCAAGAATTAGAGCAAAAAACGGAAGAAATTATATCTCAAAAAGATGAAATTATAGAGCAAACAAATTTACTTTTAAAACAAAATAAAGAAATTACTGACAGCATACATTATGCAAGTAGAATACAAACAGCAATTTTATCTCCACAAAATTTAATAAATAGTCTTTTAAGTGAAAATTTTATTTTGTATATTCCAAAAGATATTGTTTCCGGAGATTTTTATTGGGTTACACAAAAGAATAATAAAGTAATTATTTGAAATTTTAAATGAATTGAGAAACAAAATAAAAAATTCTCTTCACCAAACAGGCAAAAGAAATGAAGCAAGTGACGGTATGGATTTAGCTCTTTGTATAATAGATTTTGAAAATTATGAAATGCAATATTCCGGAGCAAATAATCCTATTTATTTAATTAGAGATGGTAAATTAAATCATTATAAAGCAGATAAAATGCCTATAGGAATTTACCCAAAAGAAAAGCCTTTTTCTAAAAAAAGTATTCGTTTAGAAAAAAATGATAAAGTTTATTTATTTTCTGATGGTTATCCAGACCAATTTGGAGGAACAAAAGGACGAAAGTTTTTAACAAGGAGATTAAAAAAATTATTACTGAAAATTCACAAAGAAAAAATGAGTGAGCAAAAAGATATTTTGAAAAAAACATTTTTAAAATGGAAAGGAAACGAAATTCAAATAGATGATATTTTGTTGATGGGAATAAAAATTTAATTTTTTCAAGCTGTACAAATCCAAAAAATTACCTGTTTTTTTGAAAATTTTTTTATAAATTATAAATTCGTAAAAAATTGACATTTTTTGAAAAAATATTTTTTTTATTTAAAAAAATGATTGAAATTTTGGATTTTATTTAAAATAAAAAGACAAGTTACTTGTTTCGCACCGCTCAACCACTTACCCTTGCTACCATCAAGTCCTGGGGGAATTTAGTAGGAGCTGGTCGTACAAGACTTGCCCTTTTCTAATATAAAAATTAAAATAAATTAATTATTAATTCGGTGCAAATGTAATCACAAATTTTATATTTGCAAATTTTTTGCAAGAAATTTTTATTTTTTTTTTTTTTCCTTAAATTAAGAATTTAATTTATATTTTTAATTTTTAATTATGGAATTTTCATTGGTCATTTTTCTATCGTTATAAAAAATTAGAAAACCCATTTAAAAAAAACAAAAGAAGTTTTTGAAAATACAAAAATCCAAAAGAAAGAAAAATTTTCAAAAAAAAAATTAAAAAGAACATCTTTTTTCAAAATTTTTTTTTATAATTTATATAACATTAAAATTTTGCTTTTTTTCAAAAAAATATATATAAAAAAATCCATTAAAATAATTGCCGAATTTTGAAAATTTTTTTTTTAATTTATAATTTTAGATAAAAATAAATTCATCGCTTTGATTTTTTCTTTATCTAAATTGTAAGAAATATATTTTTGCAAATAATTTTTAATATATAAATTTTTATGATTTTCTATATTTTTTATACCTTTTTGTAAAGCATAATTGAATTTTTTTATAAATTCATTTCCCAGTTTCACATTAGAAACCCAAACAGCAAAAACAAAAGGTAAATTTGTATATTTGTGCCATTCTTCCGAAAGGTCATAAACAAAAGGATATTTTTCTACCATAGAAAAAGTCCTATCGCCGATGACAACTCCAGCTGTATCAGATTTAATTTTGCTTTCGTAACCGAATTTGGCATTTAAAAATTTAACTTTTATTTTCCAAAATTCTCTTGATAAAATTTTTACAAGATTTATTGAAGATTGAGATTGATAATCTAAATAAATATTTTTTATTTCTTTCAGAGGACGTTCACTCAGCAAAAGAACAGAAAAAACTTTTTTATTAGAAGCTATGCAAAAATTAGAAATTAAATTATAATTTTTTATTTTTTTCAAAGAAGCAACCGGAATTAAAGCTATTTCAACTTTTTTATTTATTAATTTTTCCGCACAAACAGATGGAATATCTGAATGTAATGAAAAATATTTTTTATCAAGAAAATTCTCTAAACCAAAAACAAAAGGTAAAGAATTTGAATAGGAAACAATAGATATTTTTAATTTATTCATTATTTTAAAATAATAAAAATTCATAATTTTTGCAAATTTTATCATAAGAATTTTTTATTTCATAAAGTGAAACAAAAATATTCTTTTGTAAAATTTGTAATTCTTCTTTTGATTTAGAATCAAAATTTTCATTTAATTTTTCATCTATAGAAATAATTTTTTTTCGTAAATTTTTATGTTTTCTTGAAATAATATTTTTTGCTATTCCAAGTTTTTTTTGAATACTATCAATTTTTAAATTTTTTTCAACTCTCTCTGAAAGAATAGAAATTTCAAAAAAATTATTAGAAAACTCTTCTAAATTTTTATTAAATAAATTTTTTTCAAAATTTCCTGTGATTTTTTTAACATTTGTTTTACATTTTTTACAAAAAGTTTTTTGAATATTTTTATTCAAACTATCTATCAAATATAAATTTAATGAATCAATTTTTGCCGAGTTTAATTTTTTCAAATCATTTTTAAAATTCATATTAAATTCTATTTCTTCTAATTTTTCTATATATTTTTTTATGGATTTTTCTTCTAAACTTTTAATGAAAAATTTTAAATCCAAGTTGTGTAAAATTTTTAAATAATTATTTCTTTCTTTTTGCTTTTTTGAAATTTTCTCAAAATTTTTATTTAAAAAATCTATAATATTAATTATATTTTTTACATTTTTTAACTCTTTTTCATTTTCAAAATTTGCTGACAAAAAATTAAACATATCTATATATTTTGTTTGAAAAATATTCAAATAAGTTGTTTTGTTTTTGAAATTATTTTCATAAAATTCAATTTTGTTTTTTATATTTTTATAATTCATTAAAATTATCTTCAATTTTGAAGAAATTTTTTTTTCTTTTCCTTTTGTTTTAGCTTTTTTGAAAGATTCAATTTCTGTTTTTATTTCGTTAATTTTTTTCAAAAAACTTAAATATTCCATTTCTTGATTATAAATTTCTTTATCAATTTGTTTCTTTTTTTTCAAATTTCTGATTTTCAATTCGTCTTCTTTTAAACTTTCTTCGTCAATATCATTATAATTACTCATGGTTTCTGACTTATAAATTGAGCGATAATTTGCTATTACAAGATATGGATATTTACGATAAGAAATCTTTTTTGATAAAAAATTTTTTTCAAGAAAAAGCGTGTTTTTTTTAAAAAAATTATTTAATTTATTTTTTTTTGATTTTATAAAAAAAGAATTTGTTTCGCTTGACGGTTTAAAAACGTAAATTTTCAAAGAATGTAATTTTATATTTTTATTATTTTCTTTGTACAAATTTATTCCATAAGTAAATTTATAACTTATACCTTTTACAGAATTTTGCAATAATTTCCCATATTCTCCAACCAAAGACAAAATCATTTTATTGGGCGAAATGCTTGAAATATTTAAAAGATTATTCGCTATCAAATTATTAATAATATTTTCTTGATTTTCTAAAATTACAAAACCATTAATTTTTGCTTCTATTAAATTTTCTTCTGTTTTCAAAAGAGGATATTTATCAATTATTCTCAGACTTTCTGCATCATTAGTTTCTATTGAATATTTATATTTCCCCTTATTTTTTTTTTTAATTTTAAAATTATAAATTGGATATTCTACAAATTTATTTTCGCCAAGAAAATTCTCATTATTCACTGAAATTGAAAGATATAAATATTGCAATTTTTTTTTACTTTTACTTTCTCCATCAGTTAATTCTGTCAGCAGTTTTTCAAACATATTAGGATTTAATAAAAAAACATCTGTTGATAAATATTGCCATTCGTTAGAAAAATTAGAATTTTCTGTGCTGTAGGAATAAACATTTTCTATGTTTAAATTTAATTGTCCGTAAAAATTTGTTTTGCAAAAACAAATGAATAAGAAATAAAAAAAAATTTTTTTCATTTTTTACAAATTTTTAATATTTTATTTTTTTCAAAATTATAAATTTTTCACAATTTTATTAAAAAAAATTTTTTTCACAAAATCTAATTTTTTTATTTATTTCGGCAAAATTATTGTTAATTAAATAAAATTATTTATAATAATTATTATAAAATGAAAAAAGGTACTTTAATTTTTTTATTATTTATTTTTTTTATTTCTTGTTCAGACAAGGGAAAAAAACAAAATAATCAAAATTTATCAAAAGAAGAAGTTTTACAAAAAAACTCTTGGACTAATTTATATCACAAACATAAAATTGGAAATACTTTTATTTCAAATTTTAAAATGAAACAAAGTTTCGATAATAGGAATAGATCTATTATAGAAGATGATAATCAAAATATTCTGCTTGCAAATCATAAAGGAATTTTGAGTTATAATGGTGAAGAATGGAAACTCATGAAAACTCCGACATCCTTATATTCTTTTGTTAGAGATGAAAAATCTAAACGAATATACACTTCTGGAAATAATGAATTTGGTTATATTGAAAAAGATAAAACTTTGAACTATATTTTTCACTCTTTAAAAGGGAGGTGAAAAGAATATTTTTTTTTATTCTAAAGAAGACGAAAAAACTACAAAAATTTTAGCGGATGAAGATAGTTTATTTTATAATGGATTTTTCTCTCATAAAGATGAAATCTATATTTCAATTCCAAATGGAGAAAAATTAAAAAATAAGCACAAGAAAAACATTATCAACTTTAATAAATTTAAAAAATTAAAAGATAAGAAAATTATTTTTTATGACAATTTTGATGATGAGCAAACTCTTATTGGAATTAATAATCAAATTTGGTTATTTAATGGAAATAGTTTAAAAAAATTTAATAATAAAGCAGAAAAATATATTAAAGAAAATCTTCTTTCTGGAGGAATAAATATTTCTAAAACTGAATTTGCAATAGCTACAGTAACAGGAGGTTGTGTTATTATTTCAAAAGAAAGTGGCGAAATTTTAAATACTGTAAATTATCAAAATGGATTGCCTGATGACGAAGTTTTTGCTTTGGGAAAAGATAAAAATAATGGTTTATGGATAGTTCACGGAATGGGAGTCAGTAGAGTTAATTATAATTTTCCAATTAAAAATTTAGATACTTATCCTGGAATTGAAGGCGAAATATCTTCTATAATTCCATTTGAAAATACAGTTTATCTAGGAACTTCCAAAGGAGTTTTCCATCTAAAAAAAGTGGAAAATTATAAAGAAGTGGAGAGGTTTATAAAAATAAAAAAGGGAAACTCTGTAAAATCTAAATGGAAAAAAACAAAAGAAATTTGGGGTTTTGGAAAAAAAGATGCTTCTTTTATATCTAAAAAAAGATATGCTTTGCAATCAATTACTCACATTTATAAAAAAATAAATGCTTTAAATGCTAAATGTAAACAAATTTTAAAAGTAAAAGACTATTTATTAATAGCAACTAACAAAGGATTATTTTCTATAAAAAACAAAAATTTATATCCAATAATTAAAAATAAATATATAAATTGTTTATATTTTTCCAAAAATAACAATAAATTATATGCGGGAACAAACGAAGGTATTTTACAAATTTCTTCAAAGAACTCATTTAAATTAGAAAAATCTATAGGAAATATTTCTGAAAATGTTACATCTATTTTTGAAGATGAAAATAAAAATTTATTATTAGGGTGTGAAAATAAAATTATTAAACTTTCTTTAAATGAAAATGAATATTCATTAGATAAAACATATAATTTCTTAGAAAACTTCTCAGAAAATGCTTTTATTTCAAAAAACCAAAATAATTTATTTTCATATTTTTCTAATAATTCTTATATTTATAATTCTAAAAAAGACAGTTTTATTTTTCATAAAAGAAATTTAAAATCAAATTTGTTTTTTTTTAATGATAAAAGTATCTGGGAAAAAAATCATGAAAAATGGTTTTGTTTAACAGATAATTCTCATGGGGAAAAGGAAGTATCTAAATATTTATCTTTATTTGATAATATAATAGATTGTGTTACCGACGAAAATAAAAATACTTGGGTGGTTTCTAATAATAATAAAATTTATAAAATTTTTCTTGATGAAAAAATATCAAAAAATAATTTTGATGTTCATTTGGCAAGTGTTACGGATAAAAAAGAAACTTTTTTAGAATCAGACAATTTAGAATTTGAGCATAATAATAGTTCTATAAAATTTAAAATTGCAGCACCTTTTTATTCGAAAAATAATGCTACATATTATCAATATCGTGTAGAAAATCTTAATAATGAATGGTCAAATTGGAGTGATAATGGAGAAATTAATTTTGCATATATTCCACCTGGAGATTACAAATTCGTATTTAAGGCAAAAAATGCTTTTGGAAATATATCAGAAGAAAAATTTATATATTTTAATATTTCACCACCGTATTGGAAAACTACTTGGTTTTATTTTTTTGAAGTTATATTGTTAGCTTCTTTAATGGCTATTTCTTTTTTAATGAATCGTTCAGGCAAAACTTCTAAAATATCAGAAATGCTTACTTTTATTACGATAATTACTGTTTTGCAAACTATTGCATTTCTTATTGCTCCAATTAAAAACAAATTTGCAGGTTTAATTGGTGGTGCTCCTTTATTTGGTTTTTTGATGAATGTTCTTCTTGCTTATATACTTAATCCGATTGGAAAATTAGTGAAAAAATGGCTTGAAAAATCTAAAGAAGAAGATATTTTGCCATTTAAAGAAAAATTGAAAAATAAAATCTCTTATTTTAAAAATTATTTAAAATAAAAAAATTATAATTTTTATTAAACCAAGTTTTTAAAAACTTGGTTTTTTTAATGTCCAAAATTTTACGATTTTTTAATTTGAAATAAAAAAAATTTTCAAAAAAACATCCAAAATTTTAATATTTTTTAATTTAAAAAATTTTTTCAAAAATCGTCCAAAATTTTAACATTTTTTAATTTAAAAAAATTTTTTCAAAAATCGTTCAAAATTTTACGATTTTTTAATTTGAAATAAAAAATTTTTTTCAAAAATCGTCCAAAATTTTACGATTTTTTAAAAAATTTTTTCAAAAATTGTTCAAAATTTTACGATTTTTTAATTTGAAATAAAAAAAAATTTTTTTCAAAAATCGTCCAAAATTTTAACATTTTTTAATTTGAAAAAAATTTTTTTCAAAATTGTCCAAAATTTTACGATTTTTTAATTTGAAATAAAAAGATTTTTTCAAAAATTGTCTAAAATTTTAACATTTTTTAATTTGAAATAAAAAAAAATTTTTTTTCAAAAATCGTCTAAAATTTTAACATTTTTTAATTTGAAATAAAAAGATTTTTTCAAAAATCGTCCAAAATTTTATTAAAAAAAAAAAATTTTTTTTCAAAAATCATCCAAAATTTTACGATTTTTTTATTTGAAATAATAAAATTTTTTAAAAAAATTTTGCTTTTTTTGAAAAAATAAAAATAAAAATATGTGTCAGAAAATTTTAAATGTAGAATTGAATAAAGTTTTTAGAAAACAAAAGATCGTCCTTGCAAATTTGGAAAATTTTATTTATCAATTGAAGAATTTTTCTTTTAAAAAACGAAGAGCATTTGAAATATTATATGCGTGATTTTTTAAAAAAGACTTTTTATAAAGAAAACGAAATAAATACAAAAGGAAATTTTGATTTTACAATTAATGATGAAAATAAAATCGCTGTAATAATAGAAACGAAAGCACCAAAATCAAAAAATGAAATGCTGACAAAAGATAATTTCAATGTAAAATCTATGTATCAAATTTTATTGTATTTCTTGCAAGAACGAATAATTCATGAAAATAATGATATGAAAAATATTATAGTTACTAATTTTTATGAATGGTTTATTTTCGATGCTAATGATTTTGAGAAATTATTTTATGAAAATAATGAACTAAAAAAAGAATTCTTAGATTGGAATAATAATAAAAAAACATCGAAAAAAACAAATTTATT
>NBLL01000105.1 GCA_002084355.1 Bacteroidetes bacterium 4572_128
ATCCTAATTCTATAGTAATTTTTAGGACAGAAAAATTGCAAAAATGGTGGAATAAATTAAATCCAGAATGGAAAAAAGTTTTTAAAAAATTTGATGATTTTAAAGATAAACCGACAAAAGAAAATTTACATAAAATTACTAATTCCCAATCAATAAATATTGCTAATAATTATGAAATTATTAATTTAAAAGATATATATGTTTTTTTTAATTTAAAAGAATTAAACATAGAAGATACAAAAATTAAAAATTTATTCCCACTAAGAAAATTAAAAAATATTTTAAAAATAAATATTTCCGGAACACAAATAAATAATCTTTCTGCATTATCACATCTTTCAAAACTTTCTTATTTAAATTGTAAAAATACATTTATAAGAGATTTAGATATGATAAAAAATTTGCAAAATTTAAAAGAAATAAATTTCGAATTTTGTAAAATTAATAGTTTGCCAACAGAAAAAAGTTCTTTTAAAAATTTAAATTTATTTTATTTAGATAATTCTATGATTTCTGATTCTGTTGCAATTTCTTTTATTGCATCTCATGAAAATTGTTTATTAATTTATCAAACAGAAAAACTTTTTAAGTTTTGGGGAAATTTACCTATTTATTGGAAAAATATTTTTAGAGATAATTTAAAATATTCGGAAAAAATTAATAAAAAAATTTTACACAAACTTGTATTTTCAAAAAGTTTAGAATTTTCAAATAATTATGAAATAAAAAATTTATATTTTTTGAAAAAATTCCTTCTTCTGGAGGAATTATATTTTGATAAAACTGCAATAAAAAGTTTAGAAGAAATTTCTGAATTGAAATTTTTACGTGTTTTAAAATGTTCGAAAAGTCCAATAAAAAATTTGAAAAATTTAGAATTTTTAAAAAATTTAGATTCTTTAGATTGCTCAGACACAAAAATTTCTAATTTAAAAGATTTAAAATTTGCAAAAAATTTAAAAAATTTAAATTGTGCTGGAACGAAAATTTCAAATTTAAAAAGCTTAGAAAATCTAAAAAAATTAGAAAAATTAAATTGCTCCAGAACAGAAATTTCAAATTTAAAATACATTTTTGCTTTAGAAAATTTGAAAATTTTAGAAGTTTATAACACAAGAATATCAGAAAAAAGAATTCAAATGTTTAAAGAAAAAAGAAAAAATTGCAAATTAATTTTTTATTAAAAAATTGCGTTTTTTGGAAAAAATTTTTTTTTATTAAAAAATATTTAGGACTTTTGAAAAAAACACAAATTTTTGCTCAATAGTTTTTAATTAAAATTAATTTGTTTTAATAATTATATATCAAATACTTAATGCTTATAAAAGTAAAATAAAAATCTAATTTAATTTATAAATTTTTATTAAATGTTTAGTGATTTTTTATTTGTATTTTTTATCATAAAAGCAAAAGGAATACTTCCGAAAGCAAATAATGCAACTATTTTGTATGTCATTTCAAGACTAAAAATATCGCCAAATTTCCCAACTACATATGCAAAAAAAGAACCTATAATAAAATTGATAGTCATATAAAGTCCATTAATAAATGTTGGTCTTTTTGTTTTAATATCATAAATCATAGCTAAATATACAGGTCCAGGTGCAAAAAGAAAAAATCCGATAAGAATTAATAATGGAAACATAAAAAAATTATTTGAAAAAATAAACATTCCAAATAATATCGGTGATATTATTGAAGTTACGATTAAGGTTTTTTTTCGTCCAATTTTATCAGAAATAGTACCAGCAAAAAAAGTTCCGAAAACACCTGAAAATTGTAAAACAGATAAAGCAATTCCTGCAAACCATAAGTTAGAACCATGTGATATTAAATATATAGGAAGAAATAAAGTTAAAGTTATTTTCATTGCTGCTCTGAAAAATAACATTCCTATTATTGGAACAAAAAAAGGAATTATTTTTTTGAATCCCCACAACGAAATAGCACCGAGAATAATAATTGGGCCCATTGTTCTGGCAAATTCACCTCCAATCATAAAAAAACTCATGCCTTTACCGATTTTATTTCCTGAAACTTGTTTTATCATTCCAGGAGCAGTAACGTGAAATATTGCCGAACTCACTCCACTAACAAACAATATTAACATTAGAGTAAACCAATGATTTGCAATTCCTATCAAACTCATTGAAATTGTCGTTAATGCGGGAGCTACAATAACAAGATAACTTGCTTTACCTTTTTTATCTATAAAAATTCCTAATAAAGGATTCAATAAAGTTGGGAGACGTTGAATGATAGATAAAAGACCTACAAAAGAATAGTTAATACTTAATTTTTCAATAAGTAATGGTAAAATAGGAGCAAAAAAAGAAGTGTAAACATCATTTATAAAATGTGCAAAAGAAACTGTTGAAACATCTAATGCTTTAAATTTTTCATTTTTCATTTTTCATTTTTGTTAATTAAATAAATTATAAATAGATTTTATATAATATTTATTTTTTCAAATTTAATTTTATATTAAAAGAAATTACAAAATTCAGTGTTTACGTATTATAAATGTTTCCAAAAATGTATCTAACAATTTTTATGATAAAATGAGATTTTTATATGAATTATTTCTGCACATTATGTGTTTTCACCGCACATATTTCATATAAATTTATTTTTAATTAAAAAAATTTTCAAAAAATGGCCATTTTTTGAAAATTTTTTTAATTAAAAATAAATTTTTTTTTGAAAAACGACCAAAATTTTAAGATTTTTTAATTTTAAAATAAAAAAAAATTTTTTCAAAAATCATCCAAAATTTTAATATTTTTAAATTTCAAATCAAAAAAAATTTTTTTTCAAAAAAACGCCCAAAATTTTAACATTTTTTAATTTCAAAAAAAAAAAATTTTTTTCAAAAATCGTCCAAAATTTTACGATTTTTAAAAAACAACATTGGAGGTTTTTTTTTAACACCAATGTTTCTAATCAAACATTTGAGGTTTAAAAAAAAACCTCCAATGTTAAAAAAAATTTTTTTCAAAAATGCCCAAAAATTTTAATATTTTTTAATTTCAAAATTTTTTTTCAAAAAAAAGCAAATATTTTAATGTTTTTTTATTAAAGAAGTTTCATCATATTAATTTCAAACTCATCAAAGAAATTTTTTGGAGGTTCTTTTGCAAAACGTCCATCTTCATCAATTTCAATTTTTTCAATTTTCGTTATGTGTTCTTTTTCATCTCTGTCAAAAAACAAAACATTTACTTTTTCTGTTTGAATTTTTCCTTGTTTTGTGGCAATTCTAATTCCGTCAAAAATATGGTCGCTGTGTGTTTCTATAAAAAGTTGTACGCCATTTTGTCCGGCGATAGCCATTAATTCGCCTAAGGCTGTTTGTCCTTTTGGGTGTAAATGTGCTTCTGGATTTTCAATAATTACAATATCATCTTTTTCAGCAATCAATATCGAAAGTACAACAGGCAAAATATATGAAATTCCAAAACCTATATTTGTTGCTCTGTAAGAATTTGTATCAGTTTTTCCTTTTTGCTTATAAGCAAAAAATGAGCTGACAATATTTAATTCTCTGTAATATTCAGGTTTTGTTACAATATTTGGACTAACTTCGCTTAACCATGCTTCAAGTTGAGATTTTAAAGAATAATCTATTTTGATATTATCAACATCTTGATATGGATTAGTAATTGCTTTTGCAAGTTCTTCTATAAAAATATCTTCGTGTTGATTTTCGTATAAATAATGAATTGCATATTCGCCATGTTTTCCAAGTTGTTTATGATTTATTTTATCAAAATTAGTTTCATTATATCTTTTTGGGGCAAGTCGTTCGGCATTTAAGTACTGAAATTTTTTTTCTTCAAATAATGCAATATTTTTAAAATTTATTTCTTTTCCAGTATCAAAAAAATCATTGTCTTTGTCTTTAAATTTAAAATTTAATTTAAAAATATCATCTTCATTTTGTAACTCAAATATCATTTCATTGGTAATTCTGCTGTCGCATAAAGCGTCTTTTACATTACCAATTTCTATTAAATCACCATTTAAAAACAATTTATTTTTTGTATGCGATTGTCTTAGAAGCAATAACACTTGAATAAGTGAAGATTTTCCCATTCCGTTCATTCCTGTAAATAGGTTTAAATTAGACATTTGAACAGAAATATCTTTCAAAGATTTGAAATTTTCAACTTTTATATTTTTTATCATTTTATAATTTGATTAATAAGTTCAATAATTTTTCCAAAACGAATTTTAACAGATTCTTTACTATATTGATTATTATCAATAGCATTAATAAAATCAATATCTTTTTTTAATAAATCGTCTTCAAAACTTAACTTTAAAAATTCTTTCTCTTCAATTAATTTTTGTCTTTCTTCTTCCGAAATTATAGATAGTGCATAAGTCCAAACTTCAAATAAATGATTACTAAATCGTAATTGATTTGTTTTTCCTTCTTTTTTGAAAACATTTTTTACTCCAAAAATTTCTTTTGCAGTAATGAGGGATTTTATAAAATCAAATAACCATTTATCTAATGTAATCTTTGATTTTTTATAAATTTCACTCATCATTTCGTCTAAAAATTCTTTCTTTTCAGAATAATCATATTCTTTATAATTTGTAATTCTAAAAGCAACATAAGATAAAACAGTTTCTCTGTCTTGCATTCTTTGTTTATTTCTATTTCCCCATATTTCTTTAAAAATATCTTCTTCAGCAAGTTTTTTTACATATTTTGCAGGTTTACCTCCATTAACAGAATTAATTGCGTGTCTTAATTCTTGCGATTTTAATGGTTTTCCATCTTTATTAATTCTTTCAAAAAGACTGTACTTAACTCTTGCAGGTGTATTTTTTTGAATTTGTATTGTTGTAATATTAGTTTCTTCGATAATTGATTGGTCACTAATTTTCAAATCTTTGTATTTTTTTCCATTAAGATGAGTTAAAAATTCTAAATTTCTTAATGTTAAAGTATTATCTACAACAAACTGCTTTAAAGTACTTAAACGTTGTAAACCATCAATAACGAGCCAGTTTTCATTGTCCGAGCAATCAAAATAAAAAGAAGGAACAGGAAATTTAACAAGTAATGATTCTATAAATTTAGATTTTACATCATTGTCCCAAAGATTTTGTAAACGCTGAAATTCTGTAAACAAATTAATTGCATTTCGTTTAATTCTTTTAATAATTGTATCTATTGCAATTTGTTCTGTGCGGACATCAATTTTTGAAGGGTCAAGAGGAAGTTCTCTGACATTTACAGGAATTTCTTTATTTTTATCTGGTTTAATATCTGTTAATAATGGAATATCAATATTAGAAATTTCTTTTACAAAATTATCATAATCATTGTTTTTATATAATTCATTTAATTTATTTTGAAAGTATAATCTACCTTCAATGTCATAAATAAAATTTTTAAAATATCCTCCTCCAATTGTCCTTAAAACAATAAAATCATCCGAAGGAATAATTTTATCTCCCAGTTCATTTCCGTATTTTAATATTTGATACTCTTCTTCTTTCTTAAAAATAATAAAATCACCATATTGTATTGTTTTATTTATTAAATCTAATTTTCGTATTTTTTTATATGAAATATATTTATCTTCATCTCTTTTAAAAAAAGAACTTTTATTAACATTATCTATTGTTAAAAAACGATAGTCATTAATTTCTATTTTTAAAAACTTATCATCAAGAGACTTTCCTATAAATTTTTTATTTATTATATATTCTAATAACATTTTTCAATTAAAAAAAAATAATGTTATAAAAAAAATTACAAATTAAAATTTTTTTTATAAAAATTTTAAATTCGGAATTTTTCAAAAAAAAGCAAAATTTTACGAATTTATTTAAAAAAAAAAATTTTTTTTTCAAAAAAAAGCAAAATTTTAATGTTTTTATTTAAAAAAAAAAATTTTTTTTTCAAAAAAAAGCAAAATTTTAATGTTTTTATTTATTAAAAAAAAATTTTTTTCAAAAAATGCCAATTTTTTTATAATTTTTTTGAAAAATTTTTTTATTTGGAATTTTCATATTCCAAATCCAAATCCTATTATTTTTATTTTATCCATTTTCCATTTTTAAATTTACATTTTTTATAATTTTCACTTATAATATTTATATAAGTGGATTTTTGTTTCTTTTTTATCCAGTTTTCTAATGCTTTTTGCTTTTGAGTTTCCAATGCAATATTTTGTCTTTTTTATTAGTTTTAAAATTTTATGAACTTGTTTACCTTTTTTATCTAGGGTTTCAAAAGACGAAGAAATTGCATTTACTTTTAAATTTGTAATGGCATAAAAAGTTGACGGTTCTATTTCTCTTTCTTCAAATTTTGAATTTCCACTCCTTTGATTGACCATTATTCCAAAATTATTTTTACTATTTTCATCGTCAGAAAATTTTAAAACTGCATCTTCAAAAGAAATACTATCCTTTATAATCAAATTTCTTATGCTATCTAATTCCGCACGAGATTTTTGCATTTGTTCTAATGAAACTTTTGGAACTAATAAAATATGTCTAATATTTATTCTTTCACCTCTTCTTTCTATCAATTGAATAATATGATAACCATATTCTGTTTCCACCAATTTAGAAACTTCTTTACCTTTCAAATTAAAAGCCACCGCTGCAAACTCCGGAACAAGGTCATTCCTACTAACAAAACCTAATTCTCCACCTTTTTTAGAACTTCCTGGATCTTGCGAATACAAAATAGCAAGAGTAGAAAAATTTTCTCCGTTTAAAATACGCTTTTTTAAATCTCTTAGTTTCTTTTTAACATTTGATTTTTCCTTTTCGCTAATTTTGGGACGTTTTACTATTTGCGATATTTCAAAATTCGTGTTAATCAAAGGCATACTGTCTGTTGGAATTTTTTTGTAAAATTTACGAACTTCTGATGGCGTAATTTTAATTTCTTCCGTAATTTTTCTTTGCATATCCTGTTGTTTAATTTGATTTTTTAAAAGCTTTCTAAAATCTTCTCTTATTTCCAGTATAGATTTCCCCATAAAATTTTCTAAATTTTCTGTAGTTCCTGCCTGCGAAATCATCATTTTTAACCTTCCTTCTAATTCTCCATTTATTCTATTCTCGGAAACTTCTAATGAATCTAACTCCGCTTGATTTAATAATAATTTTTGAAATAAAAAGTCTTCTAATATTTCGCATTTTGCATCTCCGTAAGAATCATAACCTTGCGTTTTATATTGCAAAAATTGTCTTTCTATATCGGATTTTAAAATTATATTTTTTCCGACTATTGCTGTTATTTCCTCCAAAGTTTTTGCTTTTTCTTGTGAAAAAGAAATTTGAAAAAAAAATATTAATATTATAATAATATAACGTTTCATTTAAATGAAATTTTTTAAAAATTAAAAAAAAATTTTTTTCAAAAAACGTCAAATTTTTTATAATTTGAAATTTTTTTTAATTATTAATTATAAAATATAAAAATGACAATTAAGGAAATACAAAATGAAATAATAGAAGATTTTTCTATTTTTGATGATTGGATGGAGAAATACGAATATTTGATAGATTTAGCAAAAAGTCTTCCTGAATTAGATGAAAAATATAGGAATAAATCTAATTTAATAAAGGGTTGTCAATCTATGGTTTGGCTAAATGCTGATTTAAAAAACGGCAAAATAAATTTTCAAGCAGATAGTAATGCTATAATTGTAAAGGGAATAGTTTCCTTATTAATAAAAGTTTTCTCGGATCAAAAGCCAAAAGATATTTTAAAATCAGAATTATTTTTTATAAAAGAAATTGGTTTATTACAAAACTTATCACCAACTCGCTCAAATGGATTAACTGCAGTTATAAAAAAAATTCGTTTGTATGCTTTAGCTTTTGATAGTTTATCAATTTAATTTTAAAAAATTAAAAAAAATATACGTTTTTATAAAAAATTTTTTTTAATTATTAAAATTTTAAATTATGTTTTTAGAATATTCAAAAATTATAGAAGAAACTTGGAAAGATAGAAATTTATTAAAAGACAAATCTGTTAAGATTGTAATAAGAAAAATTATAGATCTTTTAGATAAAGGCAATTTACGAGTTGCAAATAAAAACGAAGATGGTATTTGGATTTTAAATGAGTGGGTAAAAAAAGCAATTATTTTATATTTTCCCATTCAAAAAATGGTTGTTTCCGAAGTTGGAATTATGGAATTTCATGACAAAATGAAATTAAAATCTAATTATAAAAGTCTTGGAGTTAGAGTTGTTCCTCATGCTGTTTCACGTTACGGCTCTTACCTTGCAAGTGGTGTAATTTTAATGCCTTCTTATGTAAATATTGGTGCTTATGTAGATGAAAATACTATGGTTGATACTTGGGCGACAGTTGGTTCTTGTGCTCAAATCGGCAAAAATGTTCATCTTAGCGGTGGAGTTGGAATAGGCGGTGTTCTTGAACCAATCCAAGCAAAACCAGTAATTGTAGAAGACGGTTGTTTTATTGGTTCACGCTGTGTAATCGTTGAAGGTGCGAAAATAGAAAAAGAATCTGTTATTGGAGCAAATGTTGTAATAACAAAATCAACAAAAATTATAGATGTAAGTGCATCTAAACCAAAAGAATACAAAGGAATTGTTCCATCTCGTTCTGTTGTAATTCCCGGAACTTATGAAAAGGAATTTCCTGCGGGAAAATTTCAAGTGCCTTGTGCTTTGATAATTGGAAAAAGAAAAAAATCAACCGATTTAAAAGTTTCTTTAAATGTTAAAAAAAATGGGCAAATTGATAAAAAATTTTTTTTTGATTTTGATATTTTTTATATTGCATAGTTGTACTTTTAATTATGACGATGACGCAGAATTTGAATTATCAAAATCTGTTATTTATAAAGACAAATTCATAATTTTACAAAAAGAAAGCTATGAAATAGATTCTAATTATAATGTAATTTTAAAAGGAATTTCTGGAAATCAAGTTTTGCTTGATGAGGCTTTTTATATGATAAAAAGCAAAGACAGTTCTTTACAAATTGATTATTTTATTGTTAGGTGTCCGACAGATAATTTAATAGTTTATGGAAGTCCAGAATTAAAAGAAGAAGATGAACCAAGTGGAATTGTATCTATTATAATATCGTTCGGCATTTTAATTGTAATTTTTGCTTTACTATTTTTCTTCGGACAAAGACTTGCGAATATTAGAAATTTTTTATCCGGCAGTTTAATAAATTCTTGGTTAGTTGCTAAGATGAACGGTTTAGAACTTAGTTTTTTAGATCTATGGAAATTATACCGTAGAAAAGCAAATATAAAATTAGTAATTGACACTATGATAACTGCTCATAATTCAGGTGTTTCTTTAGATGCAACAAAATTAAGAGAAATATTCTTATCTGGTTTAGATTTAAAATCTATGATAGAAATTTATGTTTTATCAAGAAATGCCGGTTTAACTGCTGTTACTTTAGACCATTTAAAAACTCATCAATTAGCTGGAGGAAATCCAAAAAAAGTTGTTGAAGCTTTAATTATGGCAATGCGTTCGGATATGGAAACAACCAACGAAGAAATAAAATTAAATTTAGATTTTAGCACTGCGGCAAGTATAGATCTTGCCGGAGAAGACGTTGTGGAAGAGGTTAGAAAATCTACAAATTATAAAGTAGAAGCAACTGGATTAGTAAAAGGAATTAGTAAAGATGGAGTAGAAATGAGTATAGAAGCAAAAATTACTTTGCTTTCTAAAATTAATGCTGTTTTAAGTCAAGCGGGAAAAGTTACTGTTATGGCAAGAATAACTAAACAAATTATTTCCGAAATTGGAAGAAGAAATTATAAAGATATTATCGCTGAACCGTTTAGAATTACTGAATCTGTGCATAGTTATGTTGATACTTTCGAAGATGCTGCTGTAAATGTTATTTCTATAGATACTTCTGATATTAAAATTGGTGAAAATGTTTATGCAAAAATTTTGGAAGAAAATGCAAAAGCAGAAAAATTACAAAGAGAAGCAAGTGAACAAAAAATGAAAACCAGAGAGCAAGAAATGAAAGCAAGACTTCAAGAAATGAGAGCAAAAGTAGAAGATGCAAATTCAAAATTAATAGAAGCAGAAATTGATGTTAGAAAAGCCATTGCAAAAGCATTTATAGACGGAAACTTAGATATTAGAACTTTCAATAAAATTGAAAATATAAAAGCAGATACTATGATGCGTAAAAATATTAGTAGAATACAAGTTTCCGAAATTGTACCACCAATTCAAGAAGAAGAAAATGAAGAAGAATAAAAAATTTTATTAAAAAAAAACGCTTTTTTGTAAAAAAATTTTTTTATATGAAAATTGTAATTATTGGATACGGAAAAATGGGTAAAGAAATTGAGGAAGTTTCTAAACTTAGAAATCATGAAATTGTGTTGAAAATAGATAGAGACAATTTACAAGATTTTGAATCTGAGGAATTTAAAAACTCTGATATTGCCATAGAATTTACAAATCCTAAAAATGCTTATCAAAATTTTTTAAAATGTTTTGATAAAAAAATTCCTGTTGTTTCCGGAACAACTGGATGGTTTGATAAGTTGGAAAATGTAAAAAATATAGTTAAAAATAAAAATTTATCTTTTTTTTATGCTTCTAATTTTAGTTTGGGTGTAAATTTATTTTACAAATTAAACAAGGAATTTGCAAAATTAATGAATAAACATAATCAATATGAAGCAAGTATTTTGGAAAAACATCATAAACATAAATTAGATGCTCCAAGTGGTACAGCAATAAATCTTTTAAATGATTTGATAAAAGTTTCTTCAAAAAAGAAAAATGAAATTAAGGTAAAATCTCTTCGTGAAGGAGAAATTTTTGGTATTCATAAAATAATTTACACTTCGCTTTTAGACGAAATTAAAATCTCGCACGAATTAAAAAGCAGAAAAGCCTTAGCTACCGGAGCAATAATTGCCGCAGAATTTTTATTTAATAAAAAAGGTGTTTTTACGATGGAAGACATTTTGAATAATTAAAAAATTATAATTTTTATAAATTTATTATTTCTCAAAAATTTTTTTTTCAAATTTTACGATTTTTTTTGAAAAAAAAATTTTTTTGATTTATTTATTGTTTTTTTGAAAAAAATTTAATAATGAATATTGTTACAGAATATAATTCTTGGTATATAATTTTTTGTTTGATTTTGGGTTTTTTGTACTCTTTTTTTTTGTACAGAAATGACAAAAAATTTAATAACTTGGAAAAATGGAAAATAAATATTATGCGAACTTTACGATTTTTATCGGCGAGTTTTTTATTTTTTTTGCTTTTAAATCCAATGATTAAAACCGTTAATAAAATTATAGAAAAGCCTATAATTATTTTTGCCACTGACAATTCTGAATCTATTATTATAAATAAAGATTCATCTTTTTATAAAAATGAATATCAAAAAAACATAGAGAATTTCTTAAAAAGTTTTTCTGAGGATTTTGACATAAAAACTTATAATTTTGGCGAAAAATTAAAAAAAGGACTTGCTTTTGATTTCTCGGAAAAACAAACAAATTACACAGAATTTTTTAATTCCTTAAAAAATAAATTTTTCAATAGAAATGTTGGTGCTTTGGTAATTGCAAGCGACGGAATTTACAACAAAGGAAGTAATCCAATTTATGCTGCTTCAAATATAAATTTCCCAATTTATACCATTGCAATGGGAGATACAAGTGTAAAAAAAGATATTATTCTAAGCAAAGTAAAAGCCAATGAAATCGCTTTCATTGGGAATGAATTTCCTTTGCAAATTTTCGTAAAAGCAAAAGAATTAAAAAATGAAATAACTAATTTAGAAATTTTTCATAAAAAAAAAGTTGTTTTTTCAAAAGAAATAAATATTAATTCTAATGATTTTTTGGAAAAAATCAATATTAATTTAAAAGCTGAAAATAAAGGTTTACAAAATTTTCATTTAAGATTGAGTAAAAATTCTGAGGAAATTAGTTTTAAAAATAATTTTAAAAATTTAGTAATTGATGTAATTGACAATCAGCAAAAAATTTTGATACTTGCAAATTCGCCTCACCCAGATATTTCTGCCATAAAAAAAGCCATTGAGTTAAACCCAAATTATAAAATTAAGGTTTCATTAATTAGTGATTTTAAAGGACAAATTGAAAATTATAATTTATTGATTTTACATCAAATTCCGACAATTACAAATTCGGCAACAGATTTATTAACTAAAATAGATATTCCAATTATGTTTATTTTAAATTCTCATAGCAATTTAAAACAAATAAATAATTTACAATTTGGTTTAAATATTAACAATAAAAATCAAAATTTTGAGGAAGTACAAGCACATTTTAATAATAAATTTAACTTATTTAAAGTAAATGAAGAAATTTGAAAAAGCTCCGCCTTTTATTTCTCCTTTCGGAGATTATAAAATTAATGCTTCTACAAATGTTCTTTGTTTTCAAAAAATAAAAAACATCAAAACAGAAAAACCATTAATATTTTTTAACAATATTTCTGATAAGAAAATTGGTTTTATTACCGGAGAAGGAATTTGGAGATGGCGAATGTTTGATTTTATGGAAAATCAAAATCATAATTTGTTCAACGAATTGATAAATAAATTAATACAATTTAATTCCTTAAAAATTAATAAGGATAATTTTAATGTAAAAGCGAAAAAATTATTTAATGAAAATGAAGCAATAATTTTCGACGCACAAGTTTATAATGAATCTTTCGAAAGCGATAATTCGCAGGATGTAAATATAGAAATAGTTAATTCTGACGGAAAAAATTTTAATTTTATTTTTGATAAAAGTCAAGATTTTTATCATTTGAATATAGGTTATTTTCCTGTTGGAACTTATACTTATAATGCAAATGTAGAAATTGGGAAAAAAATATATAAAAAAACAGGAAAATTTACAGTTCTATCTGTAAACATAGAATCAAAAAATACAAATGCAAATCATAAAATTTTATATCAACTCGCAGAAAATCACAAAGGAAAAATGTTTCAAAAAACAGAATTAGAAAATTTAAAAGCAGAAATAGAAAAAAATAAAAATCTTGTGGCAATTGCTTACTCAGAAAAAAGTTTACAAGATTTAATATATTTAAAATGGATATTTTTTATTGTATTAATTATAATATCTACTGAATGGTTTCTAAGAAAATATCTCGGAACATACTAAAATAATGAAGAAATTATCATGGACGATGATGTATAAGTTTTTTTTGTATTTTTTTTGAAATTTTGTATTTATTCAATATATAATTTATCATTGTTTACAAAGTAAATTTCTACATTTTCCTTGTTTTTATTCAAATTAATATTTTTCTTAATTAACTTGATTAATCGTTTACTTTGTCTTTCTAAATAAAAATTCCAAAATACAACTATTTTAATTTTAGCTTGATTATTTAAAAATAAATTTTGCTTTTTATTTGTTGGTTTCAAGTAAATTTTTAAATGTGAGAATAAGAAACCTAAATCTAATTTTGTATGTGTTTGCTTATGAGGTATAAATGTATTAAAGTCCTTATTCCTATTCCATCTTAAATTAGGAAAGCCTCCTGTGTTACAATTAATATGATGAGAATTTAAAGTATCATTTATAAAATACATAACTTGTAATGGTTGTAAAAAATGTTTTAAAAGCAAGCTGTCTGATTTATAAATACTTTTTAAATATTTTTTATATTGTTTAAATTTTCTTGTCTTAGAAGAGAAAACTCTTTTTGCTTTTTAATTCCTATACATTTAATTATAATTGTAGAACAACTATAAAAACTAATTAAAATGATAGATAAAATTAATAAGTATTTCTTTTTCATATTATTTTAATGATAAAAAAAATAACAGCATCAAGATACAATTCACCAAATTTAGAGTAATTGTTAAAATCATTCATATACAGACCAGGTAAAATAGTAACTTCTGTATAACCAAATTCTTTACAAATATTTTCAGGAAGTACAATAGGGCTATCTATCGGAGTACATCCATCAAAATATTCACCTTTAGCAATAAAATTAGATTGTTCTTCTAGTCTTAAATAAACCTGATTATCTATAATTGAAATATGTGCCATAGCTGTCTCTTCGGAAATAGATTTTTTACTAATGTCAAAAAGAAAACAAATACCTAAAGGACGTACACAACCCATATGTTTCAAGATAATTTTTACATCCTTTTCAACAACACTAGCATAGTTACCTGGATGTCTATACTGTGGTTCATCTATGTTCAAAATAGATAATCTATCTCTCTCTTATTTCTTGATAATCAACAGATGTTTCTTTTGTTGTGTTAGATACTTGATCTTTTACAACACTTTCTTCTTCTTTTTTACTACAACTTATTTTATTAGTAATGATAATAAAAAAAGAACTAATACCGAAAAAATTATATTCTTCATTTTTTTTATTTTTCTTAAAAATTAAAAAATTATATCACAAAAGAACAAAAACAAAAACAAAAACAAAAATAAAAATGAAAATAAATAATGTTTTTTATCTAATTACCTAATAATCAGTTAATTTAATTTTTCACCCCACACTTGTGTGCAGTGTTTTCACTGCATAATTATTCATATAATTTATAATTAAAAAAAAAAAAATTAAATAATTACAAAGATAAATTCTGCGCTTGTGCGGTGTTTTCACTGCACAATTATTCAATTTCAAAAAAAATTTTTTCAAAAAACGCTCAAAATTTTAATGTTTTAAAAAAACAACATTGGAGGTTTTTTTTTTAACCTCCAATGTTAAAATATTAAAAAATTTTTTTTCAAAATTCGTCCAAAAATTTAACATTTTTAAATTTCAATTAAAAAAAATTTTTTTTCAAAAATCGTCCATTTAATCAAGGGATTTATTTTTATATAAAATTTTAATTACTCTGGATATAAATAATTATTTATAATTTTATCAACTGTGAGGACTTTAGAATATTCAGGATGAATAAACCACAATCTTCTAGATTTGCCTTCTCCTTTTGAAATATCTGTATATCCTTCTTTTTCTAATAAATCTTTAAGTTCTTCAAAAGATGTTGAACTGTAATCTATAAAGCATTTGAATTGAAATCCCAAATGTTTAGGATGTTTTATTTTTGCTATTAAATTTCCTCTATCACCCAATTTTTTGAAAGGTATAACTTTGTTTAGTAAAGTTCCTCTATTATCTATTTTTTCACTATCATTACATATATGTAAAACACTAAACTTGTTACCTTTGAGTAGTAATTCATCTGAAACTTTTAAAGAAATAATTTTTATTTTTTTTGACCTAATATTTTTCAATATTTTCAGTATTACAGGTATAGCCCACACAAGTATTGTTACTCCAATACCAGAAAAAAACCAACCTATATTTTCTATTATCCAATTTGGCATTTTAAAAAAAATTTATTTCAGCAAAAATAATAATTTTTAATAAAAAATAAAAAATTGTAAATTATATTTCAAATTCTACAATTTTTTTTGGAATAAAAACCTTAAAATATTTGTTTTTTTTGACAAAAATTTTTTTTATTAAAAATAAAAAAGATTAAATTTGCGATTATTAATTAAATATTTTTATTATTTTAATGAAAAAATTAAACTTATCATTTATTTTGTTGTTTGTAACTTTATTGATTACAATCAATGGAAAAAAATTGTTCGCACAAACAGAAACTCCTCCTTCGGTTGGAGAAGGAACAGAAGCATCTCCTTATGAGATTGCAAATTTGAATAATCTTTATTGGTTATCTCAAAACAATGATAATGCTTGGGATAAGCATTATATCCAAACGGCAGATATAGATGCAACAGATACTGAAAACTGGGATAACGGTGCTGGATTTACTCTGATAGGATTAAGTAGTTCAAATTCTTTCTCAGGTACTTACAATGGTGATGATCATATCATTAGTAATCTGTTTATATATCGTCCAGAACTAAATTATGTTGGTTTATTTGGTTATATATATAGTCATGAAGTAGCAATAAAAAATATTGCTTTAACTGATGTAAATATTACAGGAAAAGATCATGTCGGTGGTCTTGTTGGGAGAAACGACGGAGAAATCAGTAATTCTTACAGCGCAGGAAATATTACAGGAAAAGATCATGTCGGTGGTCTTATTGGAACTAATAATGGAGACATCATTAATTCTTACAGTACAGCAAGTGTTGGAGATGGAGATAATAATAGTAGTTATGTTGGCGGTCTTGTTGGAAGTAATTATACTTATGGAGAAATCAGCAATTCTTACAGCATAGGAAATGTTATAGGAGAATCCCGAGTCGGCGGTCTTAGTGGAAATAATCATGGAAAAATCAGCAATTCTTACAGCACAGGAAATGTTAATGCAAATGGTGAAAGTATTGCTGGTCTTGTTGGAAAAAATTCGTATAGTGGAGAAATCAGCAATTCTTACAGCACAGGAAATGTTACTAGTACAGGTAATTATATAGGCGGTCTTGTTGGAAGAAATCCCGGAGCAATCAACAATTCTTACAGTACAGGAAGTGTTACTGGATATTCTTTTGTCGGTGGTCTTGTTGGAAATAATGAAGATTATGGAACTATCAGTAATACTTACAGTACAGGAAATGTTACTAATACAGGTAATTATATAGGCGGTCTTGTTGGAGTAAATCAAGATGAAGGAAAAATCAGCAATACTTACAGTACAGGAAATGTAACAGGGAAAAATTTTGTTGGCGGTCTTGTTGGAGAAAATAAAGAAGAAACAGAAATCATCAATTCTTACAGCACAGGAAATGTTACTGCTACAGGATATGGTTATGACATCGGCGGTCTTGTTGGAAAACTTGATGGTGTTGATGCAGTAATTACCAATTCTTATTGGGATATAGAAACTTCTGGTCAAGAAAATAGTAATGGTGGTGGTATAGGTAAAACCACTGCCGAAATGAAAAATATGTCTACTTATGTAGATTGGGATTTTGAAGAAGTTTGGAATATAAATGCTGAGATAAATAATGGTTATCCTAATTTATTAGGAATGCCTACTATTGATATAAAAGAAATTAGTGAAAAAGAGAATATAAAAATTTTCCCAAATCCAGCTAAGGACTTTTTAAATATTCAAAAATTGCCAAATAACTCGGATATTTATATAATGGATATTTTAGGAAAAATTATTTTTTATGAAAACAATCACTTTTTTAAAGATTTTAAAATAAATATTTCTGATTTTAATCAAGGGATTTATTTTATTAAAATTTGCAATAAAAATAATGTTTTTACAAAAAGAATAATTATCAAATAAGTTTTTTGGACATCAAACATTGGAGGTTTTTTTTTCAACCTCCAATCCAATGTTTCGACATCAAACATTGGAGGTTAAAAAAAAACCTCCAATGTTAAAATATTAAAAAATTTTTTTTCAAAATTCGTCCAAAAATTTAACATTTTTAAATTTCAATTAAAAAAAATTTTTTTTCAAAAATCGTCCAGCGGTGAAAACACCGCACAAGCGCAGTAGGAAAAATATTTTTTTCCGTTAAAAATTAAAAATCTTTTGGTCGTTTTTTTGAAAAAATTTTTTTTTAATAAAAAATATATTTAAATTTGCATATTAAAATAAAAATATGGTTTTTCAAGAGATTTTAGATAAAACAAAGACCTTAAATCAAGGTGAATTTTTACAATATTTGCAACAACTAAAAAATATTGCTTCACGAAAATATGGCATAAATGTCTTTTTTTATGATTTTGTAAAACAAAAAAATGAATTTTTTGAAATTAAAGAAAGAAAAAAAAGAAAACTTGGTTTTTTGAAAGGAGTAGAATATTATATTGCTGAGGATTTTGATGCTCCTTTAGATGATTTAAAAGATTATATGTAAAAATGAAATATCTTATAGATACACATATTTTATTGTGGCTGATGCTTGAACCACAAAAATTATCAAATAGAATTAAAAATATTTTGGAAAATATTGATAATATTTTGTATGTTTCAAATATTTCTTTATGGGAAATTGCAATAAAAATAAAAATAGGAAAATTAAATATTAAAATGGACTTCAAAAATATTTTTGAAGTTTTAAAAGCAAATGATTTTAAAATATTAAATTTATGTGATGAACATATTTCTGAAACTTTATTTATAGAATTACATCATAGAGACCCTTTTGACCGTATGTTAATTGCCCAAGCAAAATTTGAAAATTTAATTATAATTACAAAAGATGCAAATTTTAAAAAATATGACATAAATATTTTATGGTAAATTTAAAACCATGAATTTATCAGGTTTTTCAAAATATACTAGAAGCGTATCACTTCTATCATATGATTTTTTCATTTCAAAAGATTAATAATTTTAATATTTCAAAATAAAAAAAATTTTTTCAAAAAACGTCCAAAATTTTAATGTCGAAACATTGGAGGTTAAAAAAAAAACCTCCAATGTTAAAATATTAAAAAAAAATTTTCAAAAAAACGACCAAAATTTTAATATTTTTCAATTTCAAAATAAAAAATATTTTTTCAAAAAACGACCAAAATTTAAACATTTTTCAATTTCAAAATAAAAAATTT
>NBLL01000106.1 GCA_002084355.1 Bacteroidetes bacterium 4572_128
CTATGTCCTATAGTATGACCAAAATTTAAAACTTTTCTAAAACCTTTCTTCTCAAAAGGGTCTTTAGAGACAAAAAAATTTTTTATTTTTACAGATTTATACACAAAATCTAAAAAATTTTTATTTTTCTTATAAATTAATTTTAAAATATTTTCTTCAATTAAATTATTAAAATCTTCTATATCAGAGATTAAGCTGTGTTTTATCATCTCTGCAAATCCAGAAAAAATATTTCTTTTGTCTAATGTCAAAAGAAATTTTGTATCTATTAAAATATATGTTGCTGACATAAATAAACCAATTTCATTTTTTGCATTTCTATAATTTATACCAACTTTTCCGCCGACAGAAGCATCTACTTGGGAAAGTAAACTTGTAGGAATATTAATAAATTCTATGCCCCTTTTGAAAGTAGAAGCAGCAAAACCTCCGATATCACAAATTAAACCACCGCCAAGATTGATTAATAAAGAGTTTCTTTCGGCATTATTTTCAAAAAGAAAATCCCAAATTTGTAAACAAGTTTTTAAATTTTTATTCTTTTCGCCTTCTGGAATTTCTATAATTTGAAAATCAATTTTTAAATCCAAAATTGGAAGACAATATTTTTTTGTATTTTTATCTATAATTATAAAAATTTTTTTTTTTTTCTTTTTCAATATCTCTGATAATTCATATTGAATATTTTTTGTGAAAATTACTTTTGAATTGAAATAATTTATATACATTTCTTTAAAAAAAAATTTTTACAAAAAAACAAAAAATTTTTTTATAAAAAAATTTTTTTATCTAAATTTGCATTTTAAAATAAAAAACCAAAAAATGTCAGACCGTAATAAAAATAATGATGATGAATTAATGCCTTTTGATTTTCCTCAAAATCAATCGTCTATTATAAAAGTTATTGGAGTTGGTGGAGGAGGCAGTAATGCTGTAAATCATATGTATAAACAAGGAATAAAAGATGTTAATTTTGTTGTTTGTAATACTGATGCTCAGGCATTGATTAATAGTCCAGTTCCGGTAAAAATTCAACTGGGTGAATCTTTGACCGAAGGCAGAGGTGCAGGTAATAAACCAGATAAAGGTCGTGAATCGGCAATAGAAAATATAGATGAAATTGTTGCTGTTCTTTCAAGTAATACAAAAATGGTTTTCATTACTGCAGGAATGGGAGGTGGAACAGGAACAGGTGCCGCTCCAGTAATTGCAAAAGCAGCAAAAGAAATGGGAATTTTAACTGTTGCAATAGTAACCATTCCTTTTAGGTTCGAAGGAAAAAAACGATTACAACAAGCTGTAGATGGAATTAAAAATTTAGAAGAAAATGTTGATTCGCTTCTTGTTATAAACAATGAAAAATTAAGGGAAATTTATGGTGATTTAAAATTGTCTGAAGCATTTTCTAATGCTGATGGAGTTTTAACAACTGCCGCAAAAGGAATAGCAGAAATTATTACCGTTCACGGTTATATAAATGTTGATTTTGCTGATGTACAAACAGTAATGACTGATAGTGGTGTTTCAATTATGGGTTCAGGAACTGCAGAAGGAGAAGGAAGAGCAATAAGAGCAATAGAAGAAGCTTTAACTTCGCCACTTTTAAACAACAATGACATACAAGGTGCTTCTAATGTTTTGTTAAATATTACTTCCGGAGCAGAAGAAATTAGTATGGACGAAGTAGGAGAAATTACTGATTATGTACAAGAACATGTTGGAGATGATTCTTTAATTATATGGGGAACTGGAGTTGATGAAATTTTGAAAGATAAAATTAGTGTAACTATAGTTGCTACAGGTTTCGAAACAAATATTATTCCAGAGCTTTTTATTGGTAAAAAAAAAGAAAGTGTAATGCTTGAAAGTGAATCTCATGGCAAAAATCAAAAAAAGAAATTTTCTTTAAGTGATATAATTCTTACAGATACAAAAAAATTACAAAAAAATGAAGAAAAAACCAAAGAAACTTTTGTTCTTGATGACGATTTAAATGAATTTGAAGTTGTTAAAAGTGATGAAAAAAAAACAGATACAAAAAAAAACGATAAGTTTACTTATAAAAAAAAATATAAACAAACAAGATATCCTCATAGAAAAACTGGATATCAAAATAATATAGAAGATATGGAAAATGTTCCAGCTTACAAAAGAAAAAATGTAAAATTAAAAGATAATGATGAGCTTAATCAAGATAAAAAATTTTCTAAATATTCACTCGGAGAAGATAATAGGAAAAGTCCAAAAATAAGAAAAGATAACTCGTATTTACACGACAATGTAGATTAATTTTTTTTAGCAGCTTGATTTTTTAATTCTAATTTCTTGCTGCTTTTATTCTAATAAATTATTATAGATTTTATAATTTTTTCGACATATAGATATTAAATAAAAAAAAGAATTAAAAATAAATTTTAATTCTTTTTTTAGTGGCGAGGACAGGACTTGAACCTGCGACCTTTGGGTTATGAGCCCAACGAGCTACCAACTGCTCCACCTCGCAATGTTTTGTTTTATTTAATGACGCAAAGATAAATATTATTTTTTAGTATCCAAAAAAAAAACGGCTTTTTTTAAAAAAAAAAAAAAAATAAAATATTAAAAATATTTTTGTAAAAAAATTTTTATGAAAATAATAGAAAAAATTAAGAATTTACAATTTTTTGTGGAAAAATTTAAGAAAGAAAATAAAATTATTTCTTTCATTCCAACTATGGGCTCTTTGCATGAAGGTCATTTATCTTTAATAAAAAAGGCTAAAAAAGGAGAAAATACAATAATAATTGTAAGTGTTTTTGTAAATCCTACACAATTTAATAACTCAGAAGATTTAGAAAAATACCCAAGAAATTTAAATAAAGATATATCTTTATTAGAAAATTTTTTGTCGAAAAATGATATAATTTTCGCTCCATCGGAGAAAGAAATGTATCCCATAAATGATAATAGAAATTTTTATTTCGGTGATTTAGAGAATGTTATGGAGGGCAAACATAGAAAAGGTCATTTTAATGGAGTTGCAAAAATTGTAAGTAAACTTTTTGATTTTGTTAAACCAGATAAAGCATTTTTTGGAAAAAAAGATTTTCAACAAATTGCAATAATTAAAAATTTAGTTAAAAATTATAATTATAAGGTAGAAATTATTCCTTGCGAAATAGTTAGAGAAAAAAACGGTCTTGCAATGAGTTCACGAAATATTTTATTATCGAAAGAGGAAAGAAAAAATGCAAATGATATTTATAAAATATTAAAAGAAAGTACAAAAAAAAATATACCTATTTCAGATTTAAAACATTGGGTTAATAATAAAATCAATGAAAATTCTCATTTTATGTTGGAATATTTCGAAATTAGAGATGATATTTTTTTAAAAGATGTCAATTCTTGGAAAGAGGATTGCAAAAAAATCGGATTTATTGCTGTAAAAATTGGCAATGTTCGTCTCATAGATAATATTTTTTATTAAAAAAATTTGTTTTTTTTTATATAAAAAATTATTTTTGCGGAATTAATAAAAAAATATGATATGCAAAAGAAAAAAGTTTGTGTTATAGGTTTGGGTTATATTGGACTACCAACTGCTGCTTTATTAGCAAATAGAAATTATCTTGTTCATGGTGTTGATGTTCAAAAGGATGTTGTTGATACTATCAATAAAGGAAAAGTTCATATAGTTGAACCAGCTCTTGATACTTTTGTAAGGTCTGCTGTTTTTTCTGGAAATCTTACAGCACATACAAAACCAGCAAAATCTGATATTTTTATAATTGCTGTTCCTACTCCTGTTTCAGCAAATACTGAACCAGATATTTCTTATGTAATTTCTGCAACTAAATCTATTGCTCCTTATTTAGAAGATGGAAATATTATAATTCTTGAATCCACTTCACCAATAGGTACGACGGAAGATATCTGCAAAATTTTAAAAAAAAATAATGTAAATGTTGATAATTTACATATTGCTTACTCACCGGAAAGAGTGCTCCCAGGACAAACTATGCGTGAACTGGTTGAAAACGATAGAGTTGTTGGAGGAATTACAGAAATAGCGGCAAAAAAAGTAAAAGAATTTTATAAAACTTTTGTAAAAGGAGACGTTTTAACAACAAATTCTAGAACTGCTGAAATGTCAAAATTGACGGAAAATTCTTTTAGAGATGTTAATATTGCTTTCGCTAATGAACTTTCTATAATTTGCGACAAATTTCAAATTGATGTTTGGGAATTAATTAAAATGGCAAATCGTCATCCGAGAGTTAATATTTTGAGACCAGGAAGTGGAGTTGGTGGACACTGTATAGCAACAATGGGAAAAAACCTTTAATTTCTTGTATGGGAATTGCTTTTAAACCAGATATTGATGATATGAGAGAATCGCCATCCTTAGAAATTGCAAAAAATTTGCAAAAATTGTATGAAAATATTTTGGTCGTTGAACCGAATATTGAAAAATCTTCTGATTTTGAATTAATAAATTATAAAAAAGCAATAGAAAAAGCAGATATTATTGTTTTTCTTGTGCAACATAAAGAATTTAAAAACTTATATATTTCTAAGGAAAAAGTTATTATAGATATTTGTGGAATAGATAAATCTTTTTAAATCTTAAAAAAATTTTCAAAATGAAATAATTTGATTTTTATCAAAAAATTAAATGTAATTTTAAATTTTTTATTTGTATTGTTGAATTTTTTTTAATTCAAATAAAAAAACTTAAAATTTTGGTTTTTTTTGAAAAAAATTTTTTTTTAATTCAAATAAAAAAAACTTAAAATTTTGGCATTTTTTGGAAAAAATTTTTTTTTAATTCAAATAAAAAAACGTAAAATTTTGGTTTTTTTGGAAAAAATTTTTTTTTAATTCAAATAAAAAAACTTAAAATTTTGGTTTTTTTTGAAAAAAATTTTTTTTTAATTCAAATAAAAAAAGCTTAAAATTTTGGTTTTTTTTGAAAAAATTTTTTTTTAATTCAAATAAAAAAGCTTAAAATTTTGGCGTTTTTTGGAAAAAAATTTTTTTTTAATTCAAATAAAAAAACGTAAAATTTTGGCGTTTTTTTTGAAAAAAATTTTTTTTTAATTCAAATAAAAAAACGTAAAATTTTGGTTTTTTTGGAAAAAATTTTTTTTTAATTCAAATAAAAAAGCTTAAAATTTTGGCGTTTTTTTTGAAAAAAATTTTTTTTTAATTCAAATAAAAATTCGTAAAATTTTGGTTTTTTTTGAAAAAAAATTTTTTTTTAATTCAAATAAAAAAACTTAAAATTTTGGTTTTTTTGGAAAAAATTTTTTTTTAATTCAAATAAAAAAAACGTAATGGTAATTATGAATATTTTGTTTCTTACATCTTTGATTCTCTTAGATTTCAAGATTTAAAACAAATTTATAAAAATTTACAAGTCGTGAAATTTTTATATTGTAAATAAAAAAAATAATTTTAAATAATATTTTTATGAAAAAAAAAATACTTATAGTTTTTGGTACTCGTCCTGAAGGGATAAAAATGTCTCCATTAGTTCAAGAGTTTAAAAATTTTCCTGACAAATTTGAAACTAAAATTTGCGTAACTGCACAACATCGTGAAATGCTTGACCAGGTTTTAGAAATTTTTGAAATTAAACCAGATTTTGATTTGGATATTATGAAAAAAAATCAAGATTTGTATGATGTAACAAGTAAAGTGATTTTAAAAATGAGGAAAATTCTTAGCGAATTTGCACCAGATTTAGTTATCGTTCACGGAGATACAACGACAACTTTTTCTACCAGTTTAGCATCTTATTATCAAAGAATAGATGTCGCACACGTGGAAGCTGGTTTACGAACGAATAAAATTTATTCGCCTTTTCCAGAGGAAATTAATCGCAAATTAACAGGAAGTATTGCAAAATATCATTTCGCTCCGACGGAAATTTCAAAAGAAAATTTACTGAAAGAAAATGTAAAATCTGAAAATATTTTTATTACGGGAAATACCGTAATTGATGCTTTATATTTAGCATTGAATAAAATCAATAAAAATAGCAAATTAGAAAAAAATATTTTGCAATTTTTTGATGAAAATTTAAAGAATTTTTCTTTTGATAAAGATAAATTTATACTTGTTACCGGACACAGACGAGAAAATTTTGGAGAAGGTTTTATAAATCTTTGCGAGGCAATTAAAGAAATTGCTTTGAAATATAAAAATTTTTATATTATTTATCCTGTCCATTTGAATCCAAAAGTACAAAAACCTGTTTATGAAATTTTGAGTAGTTTGAAAAATGTTCATTTGATAAAGCCTTTGGAATATTTACAATTTATTTATTTAATGAATAAATCTTATTTATTGCTAACTGACAGCGGTGGAGTTCAAGAAGAAGCACCAAGTCTTGGAAAACCTGTTCTGTTAATGAGAGATTCTACCGAAAGACCAGAAGCTTTAAAAGCAGGGACAGTGAAATTATTAGGTACAAACAAAAATAAAATTGTTTTTGAAGTGAGTAAATTAATAGACGATAAAATACATTACGAAAAAATGGCAAAATCGCATAATCCTTACGGAGATGGAAATGCTTGCAAAAAAATTGTTGAAATTATTTCAATGAGGAATTTTTTTAATGAGAAATGAGAAATGAATAATGGGAATGAAATGTTTTTTTAATTTTAAATTAAAAAATCTTAAAATGTTCACGAATTTGAAAAAAATTTTTTTTATTTTGAAATTAAAAAATATTAAAATTTTCACGAATTTGGAAAATTTTTTTCAAAAAAACGACATTTTTTTACGAATTTTTATAATTTTTTTTTAACACCATTTTTTATAATTTAATTTTTAAATTTGATATTATTTTTTAATTTTTTATTGTAAATTGGTAAAGAAATCAAAGAAATAAAACCAATAACAATAAACATTACAGTCATGGAACCATGCATAATTAAAGCAAAAATTTTTGCATCTTGTCCGGGAATTCCATAAATAAGTAAAGTTTCTATAGTTATAAAATGCCAAGCACCTATTCCACCTTGGACAGGCGCAATCATTCCAAAACTTCCCATTAGCATAACAGTTATTCCTACTAAAATAGAAAGATCACTCATAGATTCAAAACAAAAAAACGTTACATAAAGCATAAGAATATACATAAACCAAATAAAAAATGTGTGTCCTATGAATAAAAGTTTGTTATCCATATTTTTAATTGTTTTCACACCTTCGAGAATTTGTTTTACGAAATTTGAAGTTTTTTTATAAAAAGGAGTCTCTTTAAAATATTTTTTAAAAAAAGAAAATACCGTAATTAAGAAAATTATAGATACAAAAAAAGAAAATAATATAACAGTAATAGACGGAAAATTTTCTAATATTTTTGTTATTTCGGGATTTTTTTTGAAAAATTTTATAAAAACATCAAATTGCGTCAATAAAACTATTAATAAAACTAAAAAAGTCATTAAAAAATCTATAGTTCTTTCTATTATTACAGTACCGAGTAAATTACGAAATGGAATTTTTTCGTATTTTTTTAAAATTCCAACACGTGAAACCTCGCCAAGACGTGGAAAAGCAAGGTTTCCCAAATACATTATCATTACAGCAAAAAAAGTATTTAAAAATTTTGGCTTATAATTTAATGCTCTTATCAATAAATTCCAACGAGCAGCTCTGCTAAGATTGCTTAGTATACCAAAAATTAAGGCTAAAAAAATCCAAAAATAATTTATATTTTTTAACGACTTACAAACTTCATCGAAGTTTTGATCTTTATAAACAAACCAAAATAAGAAAATTGTAAATGATAAAAATACAAAAAATTTTAATATATTTAGTAGTTTTTCTTTCAAATTATTGTTTTTTAAAAAATTAAAAAAAATGCTTTTTTTTGAAAAAAAAATATTTTATCCAAGAAAAGGTCTTAAATTTTTATTTCTATATGATTGTTTTAGACGAATAATTGCTCTACTTTTTACTTGTCTAACTCTTTCCTGAGTTAAATCAAATTCCTGAGCAATTTCTTCTAAGGTGTGTGGAATTTCACCGTTCAAGCCGTAATATAATTTTACAATACTTTCTTCTCTTTTTGATAATGTTGATAAAGAAACAGCAATTTCTCTCTGTAGAGATTCTCTTATTAAACCGTCTTCTGGATTTGCAACATTTTTGCTTCCAATAAGATCATGCAAACTACTATCGCTTTCGTCAGAAAGAGGTGCATCCATAGAAATTGTTTTATTTGCATTTACAAAAACTTTTTTTATTTTTTTTAAAGACATTTCTAATTTCTCGGCGACCTCTTCTATAGTTGCTTTTCTGCCTAATTTTTGCTCTAATTCAGAGAAGGTTTTTTTTATTTTATTTAAAAAACTAACTTTATTTAATGGTAAACGGACAACTCTCGATTGTTCAGCAAGTGCTTGTAAAATACTTTGTCGTATCCACCATACAGCATAAGAAATAAATTTAAAACCTCTTTGCTCATCAAAACGATGTGCTGCTTTTATTAGACCAACATTTCCTTCGTTAATTATTTATCTCCATGTCTGACTTGTCTCGCTAATTCAGCTTCTTCATCTGGAGTGATTAAACTTACTTTTCCAATTTCTTGTAAATATTTATCTATAGAAATAGTTTCTCGTCTAGTTACTTGTTTAATAATTTTTAATTGTCTCATAATTTTTTAAAATTAAATTTTTAATAATATTATATTTTGTTTTATTACGTATAATAATAAAAAAAGTTGTGAAAAAATGAATTTTTAAATTTTATTTTTTTAAAAAAATGAAATTTAAAATTAAAAAAAAATCGTTTTTTTATGAAAATTTTTTTTATTTAAATAAAATTATGAAAAATTTTCTATTATTAATATTTATTATTTTTGTTTCCTGTAAAAATGAAGTAAAAAATTACAGTTTTCTTTCTAAAATTCCTTATGATTTAGAAAATCCATCAAAAAAAATAAAATTAAATCATAATTTAAGAGAGATTTCTGGTTTAAGTTTTTATAAAAAAAATCTTCTCCTTGCTGTGCAAGATGAAAAAGGTGAAATTTTTGTCATTGATTTTAAAAAAGGAAAAATTATTAATAATATAAAATTCGGCAAAAACGGAGATTTTGAAGCTATAGAAAAAGTAGGAGATTTTATTTATGTTTTGCGAAGCGATGGTAAAATTTTTGAGGTTAAAAATTTTGATAATGAAAATATAGAATTTACAAAATATCATACAATTTTAAATAAAAAAAATAATTTAGAAGGAATGACTTATGATAAAAAAAGCAATTCGCTTTTAATTGCTTGTAAAGATCAGCCAAATTTAGAAGATTCAAAAATTTTAAAAAATTGTAGGTCAGTTTATTCTTTTTCTATAGATAAAAAACAAATTATAAAAGACAATTTTTTTATAATTTCAATAGATGAATTAAAAAATATTCTTGATATTAAAAGGAATTTTTCATTTAAAATTTCAGGAATTGCTCAAAATCCAATAACAAAAAATTATTATGTTATCGGTACTGTTGGAAAATTGATGGTCATTTTAAATGAAAATTATGAAATAATAGAACTTATAAAATTAAATCCTCACATTTTTAAAAAACCAGAAGGAATTTGTTTTTCTAAAAAAGGTAAATTATTTATTGCAAATGAAGGAAAAAAAGGTAAAGGGAATGTTCTTGTTTTTGATAAACAAAATTAAAAAAATTGCCAAATTGAAAAAAAAAATTATTTTTGCAAAAAAATTTAAAATGAAATTTCAAGTAGAAAAAATAAGAGAAGATTTTCCAATTTTAAAAGAAAAAATTTATGGAAAAGATTTAATTTATTTAGATAATGGAGCAACGACACAAAAGCCAAAAGTTGTAATTGATAAAATTACAGAACATTATTCAAAATTTAATGCAAATATTCACAGAGGAACACATTATTTAAGTCAAGTTTCCACTGAAAATTATGAAAATGCACGAAAAACTGTACAAAATTTTATAAATGCTAAAAATGATTATGAAATTATTTTTACAAAGGGTACAACTGACGGAATTAATTTAATTGCTTATTCTTTCGGAGAAAAATTTATAAAGGAAAATGATGAAATAATTATTTCCGCTATGGAGCATCATTCTAATATTGTTCCTTATCAAGTTCTTTGTCAGCGTAAAAAAGCAAAATTGAAAATAATTAAAATGGACAAAAATGGTGTTCTTATTTTGGAAGAAATGGATAAATTAATCACAAAAAACACAAAATTAATTTCAATTATTCATGCTTCAAATACTTTGGGAACTATTAATCCAATAGAAAAAATTATAAAAAAAGCACATAATAAAAATATTCCTGTTTTCTTAGATGCAGCACAATCTATTCAACATTTGGAAATAGATGTTCAAAAGTTAGATGTGGATTTTTTAGTTTTTTCCGGACATAAAATTTTTGCTCCTACAGGAATAGGTGTTTTGTATGGAAAAGAAAAATTTTTAAATAAAATTGCTCCTTATCAAAGTGGTGGCGATATGATAAAAACTGTTACTTTTGAAAAAACAATTTATAATGAATTACCATTTAAATTCGAAGCTGGGACAGTAAATTATACTGGAGCCATTGCTATGGCAACAGCCATAAATTATATTGAAAATATAGGTATAAAAAATATTTTTAATTATGAAAAAAAACTTTTAAACTATGCTACAAAAAAATTATTAAAAATAGACGGTTTAAAAATTTATGGGAATTCTGACGAAAAAACTGCAGTAATTTCTTTTAATATAAAAAATATTCATCATTCTGATATAGGTGAAATTCTTGATAAATTGGGAATTGCAATAAGAACTGGAACGCATTGCACAGAACCAATTATGGATTTTTTTGGAATTACCGGAACAGCAAGAGCATCATTTTCTTTTTACAATACTTTTGAAGAAATTGATAAACTTTATGAAGGAATATTAAAAGCAAAAAAAATGTTATCATAAAAAATGAAAAAAATGAAAAATAATAATATGTATATTTACAACACTTTAAGTAGAAAAAAAGAAAAATTAGAAACTATCGAACCGAATAGTTTAGGTTTATATGTTTGCGGACCGACGGTTTATGGAGAAACGCATCTCGGACATGCAAGACCATCAATAACTTTTGATATTTTATTTAGATATTTTCGTTATTTGGATTATAAAGTTCGTTATGTTAGAAATATTACAGACGTTGGACATCTTGAAAATGATTCCGATGACGGTGAAGATAAAATTATCAAAAAGGCTCGTTTAGAACAATTAGAACCTATGGAAGTTGTTCAGCATTTTACAAATATTTATCATGAAAACATGAGGATTTTAAATGTTTTACCGCCGAGTATTGAACCTCGTGCTTCAGGACATATTTTAGAACAGCTGGAAATGATAGATAAAATTTTTGAAAACGGTTTTGCTTATGAAAAAAATGGTTCTGTTTATTTTGATGTTGAGAAATATAATAAAATTTATCATTACGGTAAATTATCCGGAAGAAATTTAGAAGATCTGTATAATAATACAAGAGTTTTAGAAGGACAAAGTGAAAAGAAAAATCCTTATGATTTTGCTTTGTGGAAAAAAGCCAATCCAGAACATATTATGCGATGGTCGTCAAAATGGTCTGAAGGTTTTCCCGGATGGCATTTGGAATGTTCCGCAATGAGCGAAAAATATCTCGGTGAAAAATTTGATATACATGGAGGAGGAATAGATTTATTATTTCCACATCACGAATGTGAAATTGCACAAACAAAAGCTGCAAACGGTAAAGAAGCGGTAAAATACTGGGTTCATAATAATTTAATTACCATTAACGGCAAAAAAATGGGGAAATCATTAGGTAATTTCATTACTCTAAAAGAGCTTTTCACAGGAAAACATAAAGTATTAGAACAATCTTACAGTCCAATGACAATTCGTTTTTTTATTTTACAAGCTCATTATCGCAGCACTTTGGATTTTTCTAATGAAGCTTTGAAATCATCAGAAAAAGGTTTAAAACGTTTAATGGACGGAATTAAAAAATTAGAAAATTTGCAAATAAGTGAAAAATCAAGTTTCGATGTAAATGAATTAGAAAAAAAATGTTTACAAGAAATGAATGATGATTTAAGTACGCCTAAAGTTATTTCACACCTTTTTGACGGTTTGAAAATAATAAACAAAATTATTTTAGGAAATGAAAAAATTAGTTCAGAAGATTTAAAAATTTTTAAAAAAACTTATCATAATTTCACTTTTAAAATACTTGGTTTAAAAAAAGAAGAAGAAAAAAAGAAAAAAAATAATGAGGACTTATCTAAATTGATGGATTTAATCTTAAATTTAAGATTAGAAGAAAAATCTAAAAGAAATTGGGAAATTTCTGATAAAATTAGAAATGAATTGAATAAAATTGGTTTCGAAATAAAAGATAAAAAAGACGGATTTGAATGGAAAAAGAGATGAATTTTGAAGTTTTTAAAATTTTGGACGTTTTTTGAAAAAAAATTTTTTTTCAAAAAACGTCCAAAATTTTACGATTTTTAGATAAAACAAATTGTTTTTTTTTAACACCAATGTTTAGACAAAAATTTTTTCCAAAAAACGCCAATTTTTTAATGATTTTTAATTTTTTAAAAAAAATATTTTTCAAAAAACGTCAAAAATTTTAAGATTTTTTAATTTATGAAAAAAAATTTTTTTCCAAAAAACGCCAAAATTTTAATGATTTTTTAAAAAAAATATTTTCCAAAAAACGCCAAAATTTTAATGATTTTTAAATTATTAAAAAATTTTTTTCAAAAAACGTCAAAATTTTAATGATTTTTAATTTATTCGCTAAAATTTTAATATTTTTAAGAAAACAACATTGGTGTTTTTTTTTTAACCTCCAATGTTTCGACATCAATGTTTCGACATCAATGTTTCGACATCAATGTTTCGACATCAAACATTGGAGGTTAAAAAAAAAACCTCCAATGTTAAAAAAAAAGTTTTTTTCATAAAACGTCCAAAATTTTAATATTTTAATAAAACAAATTGGAGTTTTTTTTTTTTTAACACCAATGTTTGATTAGAAAAAACGTCTAAAATTTTACGATTTTTAGATAAAACAACATTGGAGGTTTTTTTTTTAACACCAATGTTTGATTAGAAACAATGTTAAAAAAATTTTTTCCAAAAAAACGCCAAAATTTTACGATTTTAAATATTAAAAAAAATTATATAAAAATTATATAAAAATTAAAAAAAAAATTAATTTTGCAAATAAAAAAAAATGTCATTTTAATAAAAAAATGGTATTTTTTTATTGTAAATTTTAATATTTTTTTAATTTTTAAAATATTTTTATGAAAAAAAATTGTTTATTTTTGATATTGTTAATATTCTTTTCGGTTTCTATAAATGGAAATTTATTAGCATTACCAATACAAGTTGCACCTACAGCGGTGCAACCAGAAGGAGAAGGAACAGCAGAAAATCCTTACAAAATTGCAAATCTGAATAATCTTTATTGGTTATCTCAAAACTCTGCACATTGGGATAAGCATTATATCCAAACAGCAGAAAATATTGACGCTGAAACTACTGATCTTTTAGATGAGAACAAAGGTTTCACACCCATTGGAAATGAAACTACAAAATTTACAGGAACTTATGACGGTCAAGGACATACGATTTCTAATTTATTTATAGAGCGTACAAATAGTAATTATGTTGGATTATTTGGTCATGTATATGGTGAAAATTCTAAAATAGAAAACCTTGGTGTAACTGATGCAAATATCACAGGATATAATTATATCGGCGGTCTTGTGGGATGGAATAATAATGGATGTCGGCGGTCTTGTGGGAAGGAATTATTATGGAGACATCACAAATTCTTATT
>NBLL01000107.1 GCA_002084355.1 Bacteroidetes bacterium 4572_128
TTTTCTGATTATAAAATGGAGGTCATAGATTTATTAAAAAGAGTTTGCACAATTTCTGTAGAAACTATGAAAATTTATTTTCAAATGAAAAATTTATAAAATTTTATTTAAATAAATTATTAAAATTTTTCGTTTTTTGGAAAAAAATTTTTTTTATTTCAAATTTTAAAAAATGTTAAAATTTTGGACGAATTTTTCAAAAAAATTTTTTTTATTTCAATTTCAAAAATATTAAAATTTTGGACGAATTTGAAAAAATTTTTTTTAATTGAGATTAAAAAATATTGAAATTTTGGACGATTTTGAAAAAAATTTTTTTTATTTTTAAATTAAAAAATGTTAAAATTTTGGACGAATTTTGAAAAAAAATTTTTTTTTAATTGAAATTTAAAAATATTAAAATTTTGGACGAATTTTGAAAAAAAAAATTTTTTAATTGAAATTTAAAAATATTAAAATTTTGAGCGAATTTTGAAAAAAAATTTTTTTTTAATTGAAATTTAAAAATATTAAAATTTTCACGAATTTTGAGAAAAATTTTTTTTTATTTCAAATTAAAAAATATTAAAATTTTGGACATTTTTTGAAAAAATTTTTTTTTAATTATTTTTTTAAACTTGCAATCGCTAATAAAATTCCGAGTATAATTCCTAAAATAGCAGCAAATAAAATTTGATATTCTGCTGGTAATAAAAAAGTAATTGTGTGAGCAGGTATCCAAAAAAATGGAATGGTTTTCTTAAAAACGAAATTCCATTGAACTGACCAATTCAAATTTATTAAAATTTCTCCAAATTTTATTTTTTTAAAAATACACATTATTTTTCCATTATTATATAGAATATGCGTATCCGTAATTTTATGTAAAGTCATCATTATCGGTGCATAAATTAAATTCATACTTGCACTTATTGAAAATGCTTTTATTAATTTATTTAAGAAATTTTCGTCGTTGATATTTTCAAGACCTATTTGAATGAGAAATTCAGGTACACCTTTTGCAAAAATTATGAACGCCATTTTTATTGTAATTCCAAGAAATCCCCAAACAATTGCACGTGGCACAATTCCAAAACCTTTTTTAAAATAAACTTTTTCTTTTATCCTTAAACCAATAACTTCACCAAGCGTTGCGAGTATAGAAAATTTTACAAAACTCATTAAAATACCATGTTCTTTATTAAAATTTTTATAAAAATTTAATATCTCTTCGGAGATAAAAAATGGTAAAAAGAAAATTACTATTACTGCTAAAAAAATTAAATCTTGTTTTTTCATTTTAAATTTTTTTGCAAAATTATTAATAATTAAAAAAAAAAAACGTTTTTTTGTAAAAAATTTTTTTTAAAAAAAAAATGAAAAAATATAAATTTTATAATAGAATTGCGGCATGGTTCGTATTTTTTGTTGCTACTGTAACATATATTTTAACAATAGAACCAACTACAAGCTTTTGGGATTGCGGCGAATTTATTGCGTCTTCCTATAAATTAGAAGTCGGACATCCACCTGGCGCTCCTTTTTTTATGATAGTTGCGAGGTTTTTTTCCTTATTTGCTTTTGATAATACACAAGTTGCCAAAATGGTAAATATTTTATCTGCTTTTGCAAGTTCCTTCACAATATTTTTTTTATTTCTAACCATTACACATTTTGCAAAAAAAATTCTTGTAAAAACAGAAAAAGAAATTTCTAATTCAGATTTAATAGCAATTATTGGAAGTGGAATTGTAGGCTCTCTGTCTTATACTTTTACAGATTCCTTCTGGTTTTCAGCAGTTGAAGCGGAAGTTTATGCGAGCTCGTCATTATTTACAGCAGTTGTTTTTTGGTCTATTCTAAAATGGGAAGATGTTGCAAATGAAAAATATTCTTCTCGATGGTTAGTTTTAATTTCATATTTAATGGGACTTTCTATAGGAGTTCATTTATTAAATTTATTAGCTATTCCGGCGATAGTTTTTATTTTTTATTTCAAGAGATATAAATTTACAAGAAAAGGTTTAGGCTTAGCTTTTATAATTTCCGTTTTTATACTCGGAGGAATACAATACGGAATAATTCCTCAGTTGATTAATTTTGCTTCTAAGTTTGAGTTATTTTTTGTAAATGTTCTTGGAATGCCTTATAATACAGGAGTTTTAATTTATATTTTACTTCTTTATTCGTCATTTACGATGATAGTTATTCGTTCTTTAGCAAATCCTCCTATGGACGAAAATAATCCGGAAAATGTTTTTTCTCTTTTATCTTATTTAAACAGAGAGCAATATGGAGATAGACCATTATTATTTGGACAATATTATAATGCACCGTTGATGGAAGTTGAAGAAGGAAGAAATATTTATTCGCAGCAAAATGGAAAATATGTTGTTACAGATAAAAAAGTGAGTTATAAATTTCACCCGAAAATGCAAACAATTTTTCCCCGTATGTATAGCGGAGTTTCCAATCATCCAAAATCTTATAAAAACTGGGCAAATATAAAAGGGAGAAAAGTACAAATAACTGACCGAAATAATGAAATTAAAACTCTTGATAAACCTACATTTTCGGAGAATTTAAAATTCTTTTTTAGCTACCAAATTGGACATATGTATTTTAGATATTTTTTATGGAACTTTGTTGGTCGGCAAAATAACACACAAGGACACGGTGGAATTTTAAAAGGAAATTGGCTATCTGGAATAGATTTTATTGATGAAATACGTCTTGGTTCGCAGGAAAATTTGCCTTCCAGTATGAAAAATAATAAAGCAAGAAACACCTATTATTTTTTACCATTAATTTTTGGTTTGATAGGTTTTATTTTTCAATATAAAAAAGCAAAAAAGGACAGTTTTGTTCTTGGTTTACTGTTCTTTTTTACTGGATTAGCAATTATTTTGTACACAAATCAAACTCCTTACCAGCCGCGGGAACGAGATTATGCTTATGTTGGTTCTTTTTATGTTTTTGCCATTTGGATAGGTTTTTCTATTTTATCCATTTATTCGTTTTTAAAAAATTATATTCCATCTAAAAATTCAGCTATTTTATCTTTTACTGTTGCATTTTTAATGGTTCCTGTTTTGTTAGCATCAGAAAATTGGGACGATCATGACCGTTCGGGAAGATATACTGCACGAGATTTTGCAAAAAATTATCTTAATTCTTGTGAAAAAAATGCTATTTTATTTACTTTTGGAGATAATGATACTTTCCCATTATGGTATGTTCAGGAAGTGGAGGGTTTTCGTACAGATGTTAGAGTTGCAAATTTTAGTTTATTGAGTGCTGGTTGGTATATAAATCAAATGCGACGTAAAGCTTATGAATCGGAAAGTATAAAATTTTCTGTCAGCGAAGACGGTTATTTGCAAGGGAAAAGAGACCATATTTATATTTTAGACAAAATATCTGCATATACAGATTTGAAAAAAATAGTTGATTTTGTTGCCAGTGAAGACCCAAAAACAAAACGAATTCCACAATTAGGAGATGAAAGAATAGATTTTATTCCCACTAAAAATTTTAGGATACCAGTTGATGCACAGAAAGTTATGGATAATGGAACAATAAAACAAAGTAATAATAAAAATATTCTTTCTGACTTAGATTTTAATTTGAAAAAAAATAGTATAGGAAAAAATGAAATGGCTATTTTAGATATTATTGCAAATAATGACTGGGATCGTCCAATTTATTTTGTAATTAGTGCAGGAAATGATAGCTATTTACAATTAAAAGATTTTTTTCAATTGGAAGGTTGGGCTTACAGACTTGTTCCTTTTAATACAAAAAATAAAAGAGGAGGAATAGGTATAAATACAGAAATTATGTATGATAATTTAATGAATAAATTTGTTTGGGGACGAATGAATAAAGAAGATGTATTTATTGATAATCAAAATATTAGAACCACAAGAATTATTAATATCAGAGAGAATTTCACACAACTTGCTGCTGCACTTTTAGATGAAAATAAAAAAGAAAAAGCTGTTAAAGTTCTTGATAAATGTGTAAATTTAATGCCGCACAATAAATTTCCTTACGATTATAATATTTTAGATATTATTTATAATTATTATCGTGCTGGAGAATTTGAAAAAGCGGTGGAAGTTTCTGAGGAATTATTAAATATTTGTGTTGAAGAATTGGAGTATTATTCTAATATAAGGGAAAATTTAAAATATAATATTAATCACGAGAAAAACACAAAATTACAAATTTTGCAACAGATTTTTAGATATGCTGTAGATAATAATCAAGATGAATTTTCTAAAAAACTCGGTAAAAAATTTAATGAATTTTATGATAAATAAATTTTTTAAAATTTTTTTTTCAAAAAACGACGTTTTTTTTAATTTTTATTTGAAATAAAAAAAAATTTTTTCCAAAAACGACGTTTTTTTTTAATTTTTATTTGAAATAAAAAAAAATTTTTTATCAAAAACGACGTTTTTTTTTAATTTTTATTTGAAATAAAAAAAATTTTTTCCAAAAATGACGTTTTTTTTTTAATTTTATTTGAAATAAAAAAATTTTTTTATCAAAAACGACGTTTTTTTTATATTTTTATTTGAAATAAAAAAAAATTTTTTTCCAAAAACGACGTTTTTTTATATTTTTATTTGAAATAAAAAAAAATTTTTTTATCAAAAACGACGTTTTTTTTTATATTTTTATTTGAAAAAAATTTTTTTATCAAAAACGACGTTTTTTTTATATTTTTAAATTTTGAAAAAAAATTTTTTATCAAAAATGACGTTTTTTTTAAATATAAATTTAAAAAATGAAAAAAAATATATATTTATTGTTAATATTATTTTTAATAAATTTTTCTTTAAAATCTCAAAATAAATTTGAATTTATAGAAAGTGAAGAACAATTATTAAAAAAATATTTAAAACAAATATTCAACAGTCGAGACGATTTAGAAAAAAAGAAATTAAATAAAAAAGTTTTAAATATTTTTTCATTCATTTTAAGTGATGAAATTTCATTTGAATATCCATTTGATTCTTTACAATTTGTAGGAATACATAAATCGTCTGATAATTTAATGAGAATTTACAACTGGAATCTCGCTTATAATGATGGAAGTTTTGAATATTTTGGTTTTGTGCAATATTTTGCAAAAGAAAGTTCTTCTGTTTTTTCAAAAAAAAAAATGGTTTTATATACATTGACAGATAGGTCAAGAAAAATTAAAAATCCAGAGTTTAAAAAATTAAGTAATATAAATTGGTTTGGTGCTTTATATTACGAAATTGTTGTAAATAAATATAAGAAACAAACTTTTTACACTATGATTGGTTGGGACGGAAATGATAATTTTTCTAATAAAAAAGTCATTGATGTTATTTATTTTACAGAAGATAAAAGTTTGCATTTTGGAAGTAATATTTTCGATTTTGACAATAAAGATAAAAAAAAGAAAAAGAAAAGTAAAAGAAGAAAAAAGAAGAAAAAAGAAGAAAAAATTTTTTACCGTTTAATTTATGAATTTTCTCAGAAAGCTCGTATGACTTTACATTATAATAAAGAAAAAAAAATAATAGTTTTTGATTATTTAACTCCTCCAAGTTCTGTTTATGAAGGAGAATATCAATATTATGGTCCAGATGGGTTTTCTTATGATAGTTTTGTTTTTAGAAATGGAAAATGGAGATATAAACCAGATGTAGAACTTAGAAACCCAAAAAAAGAAGCTAACAAAAGAAAATCAAAAAATAAAATTAAAGATTAAAAAATATGGAAAATTTAAAAAAAAGTAATTTTTATGATTTTTTTAATTTCTCGGCTTTACCAGTTTTGATTTTAAATAAAAATCTTAAAATCCTTTATGTAAATGAAGAAACTGAAAATTTTTTTTTTCAAAAAAAAGAAAAATTATTAAATCATTATTTTATAGAATATATAAATTTAAGGTATATAGAAAAATTTAATATCTATATTAGAAAAATTATTAATGATAGTATTGGAAAACAAAAAGTGTTAAATTTTTTTTTATTTAAAAATATTTTATTCAAAACGAAAGTTTTTGCAAAAAAAATAGAAATAGAAAAAAATATATATATTTATATAAATATAGTAAAAAAAACAGAAATAGAAAATAAATATCAAATTAAAAAAAATTCTTTCGAAAATTTAAATTTTATTTTAAATAAAAATGAAGAAGCTTTTCTAATACTTGATGAAAAATATAAAATAATACATTATAATAAAGAGATGAATTATTTTATAAAAAAATATTTTGGAAGAGATTTTGATAAAAATATTTTTTCTTTAAAAAATATAAAAAAAGAAAGTACAAAAAATAAAATTATAAAAATTTTCGAGAGAGTAAAAAAAGGAGAATATATAAGAAAAATAGTTTCTTTTAAAGATATAAATAATTTTGATATTATATTAGAATATCATTATATGCCGAGTATAATAAATTATAAAAATGATAAAAAAAATATTATTTTTATAAATATAAGAAATATATCTCACATTGAAGAATTAAAAAGAAAAGTTAATGAACAGTATCAAGAAATTTTACAACAAAATGAAGAATTAGAAGCAGGAAATGAAGACTTGCATTCTTTGACAGAAGACCTAAAAAGAAAAAATGATAAAATTTCTGAGTTTAATAAAATTTTATTAAAAATTTCTAATGAATTGAAAATTAGCGAAGAAAAATTAAAAATTAACCTCAAACAACAAAAATTATTATCTAAAGTAATTCAACTTTTTAATAGAACAAAATATGAAAATAAAGCAATAAAAAGAGCATTAGAATTAATTGTTATTCATTTGAATGTTGGTAAAATTTCTATTTATAAAGATAATGAAGATAATACAAAAACAACAAATATACAGCAATTTTATAATCCAAAATTAAAAAATGTAAAAGAAGTTTCTTTTATAGATTATGCTTATTCAAATGTTCCATCTTGGAGAGAAAGAATGAAATACAGATTTTTTAAATGTGAAGATATTGAAACTCTGCCGAAAGATTTATATAATTTCTTTAATAAAGAAAAAGTAAAAAGTTTTTTTGCTCTGGATATTTATAAGAATAAAAAAAGTTTAGGTTTTATTTGTGTAGAAAACTTTTTTGAAAAAAGAAAATGGAAAAAATCTACTTTTAAAATTTTAAAAATTATAGCAAGTGAAATAGGAAACATTTTTGAAAAAGAAGAGCTTTTAGAAAATTTAAAAATAGAAAAAATAAAATCAGATAAAGCAAATAATGCAAAAAGTGAATTTCTTTCAAATATGAGCCACGAAATTAGAACTCCTATGAATATTATATTAGGATATACGGAAATTTTAAAAGAAAAAGCTAATAAACAAAACAAAGAATATTTTGACGCAATTACAAATAGTGGAAAAAATCTTTTAGAATTAATAAATAATATTTTAGATTTATCAAAAATAGAGGCTGGACATATTAGTATTGAAAAACAAAATGTAAATATTTATAATCTTATAAATGAAGTTTTACTTTTATTTTCTATAAAAGTAAAGGAAAAAAATGTAGAATTAATTTCAAGTTTTTCTGAAGAAAATTATGGAAATTTATTTATAGACGAAATAAAATTTAAACAAATTTTATTCAATATCATTGGAAATGCAATTAAATTTACTGACAAAGGATTTATAAAAATACATACAAATTTTAAAAATTATAGAAAAGATAAAAATAAAATAGATTTAAGTTTTGAAATATCTGATACAGGAATTGGAATAGAAAAAAA
>NBLL01000108.1 GCA_002084355.1 Bacteroidetes bacterium 4572_128
AATATTCTTTATTTAATGCAAAAAGACAAAAAAAAAATTAATAATAAAATTTATTTTCCTTTATTAAATTATATTGGAAAAATAAAAATAGAAAATATTTTAGAAAAAGAAAAAATCATTAAATCATTGCAATTTTATAAAAATATATAATTTAAATTAAATTTGCATAAAATTTGTTTAATTTTTTAATAAATTTAGAAAAATGAAAAAAACAGTTTTTATAATATTATTAATATTTGCTTGTTCAAAAATTTCTATGGCACAAAAAGAAAGTAGATTTCAGGCTATGTTTATATATAATTTCACAAAATATATAAGCTATCCAAAATCAAAACAAATTGGAGATTTTACCATTGGAGTTTTAGGAAGTTCAAGAATTATAAATGCTGAATTAGAAAGAATTGCAAAAGTAAAAAAAGTTGGAAGTCAGAAAATTATTTTAAAAAAATTTGCATCTATAAATGATATTATCGAATGTCATATTTTGTATATTCCAGTAAAAAGAACAAAAGATTTAGAAGAGGTTTTAAAATTATTAAAAGGTAAAGCAACTTTAATTGTAACAGGAAAAAAAGATCTCACTTCAAAAGGTGCTTCTATAAGTTTTAGTATGAAAGGTAAGAGATTATCTTTTCAGATATGTAAAAAAAATATAAAAAAACAAAATTTAAAAGTCCTTAGTGCTTTATTAACTCTTGGTAATAAAAAATGTTAAATTTATAAAATGAAAAAATTCAACCAAAATATTGAACATTTGGTACGATTTATTAAAAAAATTGATGTTTTTTGAAAAATTTTTTTTTTTAAATAATTTCTATAAATCCTTCTGGATTAATATTTCCTATTAAATTTGTTATAAAATAACCGTCAAAAAATCTTTCACTATTTAATTTTGGATTTTCCGGATAAGATGTAATTACATTTTTTCCTTTTATCAAAATCATTCCATTTTCATTTTCTCTTAACTTCTTATGAAAATCATTTTTGTCAACTATTTTTATAAAATTACTTATCAAAGCTTTTCCAATTTTATTTTCTCTAAAAGAGTGTTGAGTTATTTTTGCTCCGGAAACATCTTTTCCTGTAAAATTTATTGTACTAATCGCTGCAAAAGTCGTACATTCCAAAATATCTAAACTATTTGTAATAAAAATTTTCAATTCTTTTCTTATAAAATTTTCTAAATTTTCATTTAATTTTTCTTTATTAATAACTATGTGTTTTAAAAAAATCATTTTTTCTTCTTTAATTTCAGAAAAATAATTTTCAATCATTTTTTTATTTGAAATCAATAAACTAACTCTTTCTTTTTCAAGGAAATTTATAAAAATATTTTTTTCAAAAATATTTTTTTTCGTAAAAACGACATTTATTTTAAAAAATAAAGGAAACCAAATATCTATTAAATAATTATTTACATCATTATTTGAATTAAATAAAATATCTCTTTTTTTTTATTTTTTTCCTTTTTATAAATAACCGTCGAAACATCTGTTTTTTTATTTAAAAATAATTTCTTTTTGGAAGAGATAAAAGCGTATTCAAAACTTTTATCTAAACTTTCTAGAAAAATTAATTCTCTTTTTTTATTAAGATTATAAAAATTTTCTTCTGTAAAAACATATTTTATTTTATTCTCATCTAAAATAAATTCTAAATCTTCCTTAGAAAATTTTTCATTTAAAATGAAAACTTTTTTATCAAGAAAATGTAAAATCAAATTGCTTTCTATAAAATAAATTCCTTTTGGTAAATAAATTGCAATATTTTTTTCGTCAATTAATTTTTTTCTTAGAAAATGTGCAATTTTTTTTGATTTCCTAAATAAATGGTCAAAATAAATTTTTGTTTCATTTTCTTTAATAAAAGAAGTTTTATTTCTTATTTTATTTTTTATAATAAAAGAGATTAAATTTTCATTTTCATCGATTCTATTTTCAAAAATATCAGCAGCCATTTCTAAAGTTTTTTGTCTAATTTGAAAAGCTGTAAAATTATTTTCCTGTGCTTTTCCAATTTTTACGCTTACTTTTCGCCTTAAATTTTTAAATTTAAAATTTTGTAATCTTTGAGTTCCAGTAATGAAAGTCAAAGGCGAACCAAAAGCATTATCCATATAAAAAGGAATTATCGGAGAATTAGTTTCCCTTGCAATTCTTTCTAAACCTCTTTTATAACCAAGAGTATGTCCAGTTCTGGACATCATACTTTCAGCAAAAATTACAACAATATTTCCTTTTTTTATTTCATCTTGACAGCTTTCATAAAAATACATTAAATTAGATTTTCTACCTTTTTCATTCACAGGAACGAGAAGCAAATGTTTCAATAACCAATGTAAAGATTTATGAAAAAACATTTCTTTAACAATAATAAAACGAGGAATTCTTTGCATACTTGCAACTATTAAAAAAGCATCTAAAAAACCTATATGATTAGAAACCAAAAGTGCTCCAGTTTTTAATGGGATATTTTCTTTGCCCTCAATTTTCAAATTAAAAATAAATTTTGTAACAAAATTCATCGCAAGACGAAGAGCCATTTGAAAAATATTTGGAAATTTTGCTGTTAAAAAAATTGTAATTCCAAAAGAAATAAAAGAAATAAAAGCAAAAACCCAATAAGTATTTGAAGTTTTTTCTATAATAAAAAAAACTCCAGCTGATAATAAAATAAAAGTAAAAACTAATAAATTAGTGTAAGCTATAATTTGTCCGAGTAACCTTCCTTTGACTTTTTCTTGTATATAAGTATTCAAAGGGACTTTAAAAAAACCGCCAGATAAGGCAGAAAAAAAAATATATATTGCAAAATATGTCAAGCTAAGTTCAAAAACTGAAATTAAAAATAAATTAATTCCCATTCCGAATCCACCAAAAATTACTAAACCAGTTTCTGCTTTTTTTCCAGAAACGATGGCAGTTATCCAGCATCCAAGACCTATTCCAATTGCAATTATTGACATTAATAAACCTATTTGTGTACTATTTAAGTTATAAATCTTTTCTGCATGAACTATCAAATTCATTTGAATAATTGAACCAACAAACCAAAAAACCGCCATAGAAAAAACAGAATAATTTATACCTTTTATTTTTTTTGCAACTTTATAAGTTTGGAAAAAAAATGAAATTGGATTAATATAATCTTTTAAATTTTTTTCTAATTCTGGCTCATTAGCTTTTATTTTTAAACTCGCAAAATAACCAAAAATAGAAAATAATATTAAAATTATACTTAAAATTAAAAATCTATTATTTTCAAGATCTGCAACTATTCCTGCAAAAAAAGTTCCTAAAAGCACTGATAGAAAAGTTAGCATTTCCATATTTCCTGTACCGTAAGATAGATTTTCTTCACCGCCAACATCTTTTATTAAACCATATTTCGAAGGAGAGTAAATAGCTGATTGTAAACCCATTAGAAATAAAGAAACCATTACAAAAACTATAGATTGAATATAAAAACCCATTACTGCAATTAACATAATTGGAATTTCTGCTAATTTTGCTATTATAACTATTTTCCTTTTTGAAAAGATTTTCGCCCATTTTCCCGCTAATGCGGAAAATAAAATAAATGAGACAACTAACATTCCAGAAGCCATAGAAATTATTAAAGTTTTTTCATCTTTCATCCAAAAAGCAGCAATAAAAACTATTAAATATTTTAAAAAATTATCATTTAAAACTCCAAAAAATTGAGTTGCAAATAAAGGTATCCAATTTGTTTTTTTCACATTCATAAAATTTTGATAAAAAAAATTTTTATAAAATACATTTTTTTTTAATAAAAAAATTTTTCCATTAAAAATGGAAATTATTTATAATTTTTTGTAATTTTATAAAAATGTTTTTTATAAAAATATTTTTACTTTTGTATAAAAAAATATTTAAAATTTTGAAAAATGGCTAAAATAAAATCATTTGTTTATTCTTTGTTTTTTTTATCTATAATTACATTTTTTGCTATTAGTTGTGGTGGAGTAAAAGATATGGAAGAAAAAGCTTCTAATATTCAATATAAAGTAAATCCAAATCCTTTAGAGCTTCATAAAGGTAAAGTTACTATAAATGTAACGGTAGAAATTCCCGGAGGATATATGAATCCAGATGCAATAATAGAGGCTCAACTTATTATGACTGGTTTAAATGAGTTTAAATATAAGTTTGAGAAAGTTATTGTACAAGGCGAAAATATTCAAGACGATTATGATGTAATTAGTTTTGAAAACGGAGGCAGTATTAATTTTTCCGAAAAAATTGATTATAATGATGATATGAAAGTTTCTGAATTATATGCTATTATTGATATAATTTATAAGGGTAAAACCTTAGCGCTTCCACCTAAAAAATTAGCTGATGGAGTAGTTATTACTTCTGAATTTATAAATGCTGGTTCTATGTATGATTATTCTACTTTCGCAAAAGAAGAAGGTTTTGAAAGTTCTTCTAATAAAGCGATGAAAAAAGCACGTTTAAAAAACAAGCAATTAATGGCAAAAACTATTAATGCCAAAGTAAAAGTTCAAAAAACTGTTAGTGAGAAAGCATCTGCATATATTTATTACGAAAAAAATAAATATAAAATTAGAAATTCTGAATTAGAAAAGGAAGATATTAAAAATTTAGAAGAAAAAATAAGAACAATTTATGACATTGAAAATAGGAAAATTGTTAGTATCAATATTAATTCTTCTACTTCTCCCGAAGGTGGTGAACGTTTAAATGAAGATTTGGTTAATAATAGAGGTAACGCTGGAAAAAAATTTTTAAGTGAAATTTTTAAAAGTGCAGAAATTGATGATGAAATAGATGGTTTCTATAATGAAATTAAAGACAGAAAAGGCTGGTCAGACACAGAGTTTGTAGCATTTTTGAGAAAATCAGAGATGTCTGATAAAGATGCGATACTTGGAGTTTTGAAAATGTATAATGACCCGGAAGTAATAAATAAAGAAATTGATAATATTGTTCATATTTATAAAGACGAGTTGGAAGAAATGGTATTACCAAAATTAAGAAGATCTCTTTATGAAATAGTTATTGAAACAGGCGGAATATCAGACGAAAGAATTTCTGAATTATCCATTTCAAATCCTAATAATTTGAGCAAAAAACAACTGATTTATGCAGCAACTTTAACTTCGAATTTATCGGAAAAAAAGAAAATTTATAAAGTTTGTATTGAAATTTATTCTGATGCTTGGCAATCGTATAATAATTTAGGAAATATCTATTTATTAGAAGATGATTTAAACAAAGCAGAAGAAATGTATAATAAAGCAAGAGAAAAAAATTCTAATGAGCCAATTATTGCAAATAATTTAGGGGTTGTTGCTTTGATGAAAAATAACTTTGAAATGGCAGAAAAAGAATTTAAAAATGCTTCTGGTTCTGGAGAAAATTCAAATTATAATCTTGGATTAATTAATTTGAAAAAAGGAAATTATGCGGCAGCAAGTCGTTATTTTGGAACTACTCCATCTTTTAATGCTGCCTTATCCAAATTATTGATTGGAAATCCAAATACTGCTTTAACAATTTTAAATAAGTTAGATGGAAAAAATGTTGGAATTTTTTATTATCTAAAAGCAATTTTAGCGGTGAGAACAAAAGACACAGATTCTATGTTTAAAAATGATAAAGATCCATTATTGGGGAAATATGCTAAAAACGACATAGAATTTGGTAAGTTTTTCGAAGATGATACTTTCAAAACTATAGTAAAATAGTTTTATAAAAAAGTAATTTTTTTTTATAAAATTTTTTTTTATAAAAAAAAATTACTTTTGAAAAAATTATAAAATTATAAAATAATGAAGAATTTTTTTAAATATACTTTGGCAACTATACTTGGAGTAATTATTTCCTCGTTTTTTGTCATTATTATTTTCGTGGCAACTATTGCCGCTTTTGTTTCTACATCTGTCAGCGAAATTCAAGATGAAAGTCCTAAGGAGTTAGAATCTCATACCATATTAGAAATCAAATTAAATGAACCTATTATGGATAGAGCTTCAAATAATCCTATGGATAATTTTAATTTTCAATCTTTTGAAACAAATAAGAAGTTAGATCTTAGTAAAATTTTGAAAAATTTGAAAAAAGCAAAAGATGATGAAAATATAGATGGTATTTATTTGAACTTATCCTCTATTTCTACTGGAATTGCAAGTTTAGAAGAAATAAGAAATGCTTTAATTGATTTTAAAAAATCTAATAAGTTTATTGTTTCTTATGCTGATTATTATACACAAGGAACTTATTATCTTGCAAGTATTTCTGATAAAATATTTTTGAACCCACAAGGAGGTTTAGATTTTAGAGGACTTAGTGCAGAGATAATGTTTTATAAAAGTGCTCTTGAAAAAGTTGGCATTGAACCGCAAATTATTCGACATGGGAAATTTAAAAGTGCTGTTGAGCCGTTTATGCTAGATAAAATGAGTGAATCAAACCGTAAACAAACTTCTGTATTTTTAAAATCTATCTGGGATAGAATGGTGAAAGGAATTTCTGAAGAAAGAAAAATTAGTGTTATAGACTTAAATTCTTATGCAGATAAAATGTCATTAAAAAATGCTCAGGCTTCTGTTGATTTGAAAATGGTTGATGCTTTAAAATTCAAAGATGAAATTATTTCTGAACTAAAAAGGTTAAGCGAGAAAAAAGAAAACGAAGATTTAGAATTTGTTAGTTTAAGCTCTTATACTGCTGTTCCTAAAAAGAAATCTGGCGACGGACTAATAAAAGAAAAAATTGCTGTAATTTTTGCTCAGGGTGAAATTCAAATGGGAAAAGGCAGTGAAGATGTTATTGGTTCGGAAAGAATTTCAAAAGCAATTCGTGAGGCGCGTTTGGACAGCAGTATAAAAGCTATTGTTTTACGTGTAAATTCTCCCGGCGGAAGTGCTTTGGCTTCGGAAATTATTTTAAGAGAAGTAATTTTGGCAAAAGAAGTTAAGCCTGTGATTGCCTCTATGGGAAATTATGCTGCTTCTGGTGGTTATTATATTGCTTGTGCTGCTGATACTATAGTTGCAAGTCCAACAACTATTACCGGTTCTATAGGAGTTTTCGGTTTAATGTTTCAAGGAAAGAAATTTTTGAACGATATTGGAATTACTGTTGATAATGTAAAAACAAATGAGCATTCAGATATAGGTTCTATGTTTCGTCCAATGAGTACTTCCGAGCGAGCTGTAATACAAGAAAGCGTAGAGGAGATTTATGATGTTTTTATTTCTCATGTTGCTAAAGGTAGAGGTATGGAAAAAAATGCTGTGGATAATATTGGGCAAGGTAGAGTTTGGACTGGTGCAAATGCAAAAGATATTGGTCTAGTTGATGTTTTAGGTGGTCTTGATGTGGCTATAAATATAGCACAAGAAAAAGCACATTTGAAAAAGTATAGAATTATTTCTTTACCAAAACAAAAAAATCCTTTTGAAAATATATTTTCAGAGTTTTCAACAAAATTGCAAAATGAAATTATGGAATATAATCTTGGCGAAAATTATAAATATTATAATCGTTTGCAAAAAATTAAAACTATGAAAGGTACTCAAGCGCGTATGCCTTATCATATAGATATTTATTAAAATAAAATAAAAAAAGGTGAAATTTTATATTCACCTTAAAAAAAAAAAATTGTGAGAAAAAAGAAAATTTGGTATTTATATCCAATATCCTTAATTTATGGTTTCATTACAATTATTAGGAAATATAACCGTTGGCGGAACAGGAAAAACTCCACACACAGAATTTTTAGTAGATTTTTTACAAGAAGAATTTAAAATTGCTGTTTTGAGTAGAGGCTACAAAAGAAAAACATCTGGATTTAAACTCGCAAATGAAAATTCTAAAGTAAACGAAATTGGAGATGAACCTAAACAAATTTTGAATAAGTTTCCAAAAATTAAAGTTGCCGTAGATAAAAATAGAGTAAGAGGAATAAAAGAATTATTGAAATCTGATAAAGAATTGCAATTAATTTTATTAGATGATGGTTTTCAACACCGTTATGTAAAAGCTGGTTTAAATATTTTATTAATTGATTATAATAGATTAATTTATGAAGATAATTTTTTACCTTATGGAGAACTTAGAGAAAGTGCAGAAGAAAGAAAAAGAGCTGAGATTATAATTATTTCAAAAACTACAAATAATATAAAACCAATAGAACAAAGAATAATTGCTAAAGATTTAAAGTTAAAACCTTATCAAGATTTATTTTTTACTTATTTTGAGTATCAAAAAATTGTTCATGTTTTTAATAAAAAAGAAGCAGATTTTAAATTTTACGAATTAAATATTTTTTTAGTTACTGGAATAGCAAATAATTTTCAAATAATTAATTATTTACAAAAAGATAATAATATAATAGAACATTTTGCATTTGAAGATCATTATTCTTATCAAAATAATGATATTGATAAAATTATTTCTAATTATAATGAAATAAAAGAAAATAATGAAAAAGGAAAAACAATAATTATAACTACAGAAAAAGATGCAACACGTTTACAAGATATGGAATATGCAAATAAATTATCAAAATTACCAATTTATTATTTACCAATTAAAATTAAATTTATAAATGAAGATAGAAAAGATTTTAATAAAAGAGTTTTCAATTATTTAAGAAAAGTCTATAAAAATAAATCATTTTTTAGGCTGTAAAACCGTTACATTTGGAGTGTTTTTTCGTTTATTATTTGGTTTATTCAAAAAAATAGGATATTTACTTTTTTTCATTATCCAGGAAGCAACACTATCAGCCCACATTTTAGAACTTTCTTTTTTGGGATGTGCACCGTCTTTATATCTTTTAAAATTTGGATTATTTAAGGATATATTTTTTGTGAAAAAAAATTGTGTATTATCTAAGTATTTTTGTATTAAATTATTAATTCCGGTGTCTTCTTTCCAGTTTGGAGGACCTATCCATACAAATTTTAAACTATCTTTTCTAAGTTGTTTTAAAATATTTTTTACATATTTATCACGTTTTTTTTCAATATTTCTTACAAATAATTCATTCGCTCCAAGAACTAAAATAATATAATTTGCATTATATTTTTTTATAAAATAACTTAAAGTATCACAACTTCCAAACCATTTTGTTTGAGAACTATACCATATTACAGTTTTTAAATAGTGATTATTTTCTTCGCAATAATTTTT
>NBLL01000002.1 GCA_002084355.1 Bacteroidetes bacterium 4572_128
TTTTTCCGTAAACTTTATGTGAAACAAAATTTTTCCTTTCCAAAATTCTTACTATTGTAGAAACGGTATTATATGCTGGTTTAGGCATTTTAAAATGAGAAATTATGTCTTTTACAAATCCCTTTTTTATTTTCCAAAGGATTTTCATAATTTGTTCTTCAGCTTTTGTTAAGTCTTTTCTAATCATTTTTTCAATTTAAAATTATGCAAATATAAATCTTTTTTAGTTACATAACTAATTTTTTAGTTAAAAATATGCATTTTTTCTAAAAAAAATTGTAAGATATTGATTATCAGGCAAAAAAATTTTATGGGAAATTAAAAATTCATTATTTTTTGAAAAAAACTTTTTTTCGTTAAAAATTTTTTACGCTTTTTGAGAATTTTTTTCGTTAAAAATTAAAAATTTCGGACGTTTTTTGAAAAAATTTTTTAAAAAAAATTTTTCCAAAAAACGCCAATTTTTTACGTTTTTTTATAATTAAAAAAAAATTTTTTTCCAAAAAACGCCAATTTTTTACGATTTTTTATAATTAAAAAAAAATTTTTTATAATTAAAAAAAAATTTTTTTTCCAAAAAACGCCAATTTTTTACGATTTTTTATAATTAAAAAAAAATTTTTTCCAAAAAACGCCAATTTTTTACGATTTTTTATAATTAAAAAAAAATTTTTTTCCAAAAAACGCCAATTTTTTACGATTTTTTATAATTAAAAAAAAATTTACGATTTTTTATAATTAAAAAAAAAATTTTTTTCCAAAAAACGCCAATTTTTTACGATTTTTTATAATTTAAAAAAAAAAATTTTTTCCAAAAAACGCCAATTTTTTACGATTTTTTATAATTTAAAAAAAAATTTTTTCCAAAAAACGCCAATTTTTTACGTTTTTTTATAATTTAAAAAAAAAATTTTTTCCAAAAAACGCCAATTTTTTACGATTTTTTATAATTTAAAAAAAAAATTTTTTCCAAAAAACGCCAATTTTTTACGATTTTTTATAATTTAAAAAAAATTTTTTTCAAAAAACGCCAATTTTTTACGATTTTTTATAATTTAAAAAAAAATTTTTTCCAAAAAACGCCAATTTTTTACGATTTTTTATAATTAAAAAAAAATTTTTCCAAAAAACGCCAATTTTTTACGATTTTTTATAATTAAAAAAAAATTTTTTCCAAAAAGCGTCAATTTTTTACGATTTTTTATAATTAAAAAAAAAAAATTAATAAATATTTACTTCTTCTACTAATTTAATGTCAAATTTTTTCAAAACTTTCTTTTTGATTTTTTTTGCAAATTCTAATATTTCTTTTCCATTTGAATTTCCATAATTTATAATTATTAAATTATGTTTTTCATAAATTCCACAATTTTTAAATCTTTTTTCTTTTAAACCACAATTTTCTATTAAATAAGCTGATGGTATTTTTACAAAATTTTCATCCATTTTAAAATATGGAATTTCAATTTTTTTATTCCTTATAAATTCTAATTTTTTTAAAGGAATAATTGGATTTTTAAAAAAACTTCCAACATTTCCAAAAATTTTCGGGTCTGGTAATTTATTATTTCTTATCTTTAATATAGATTTTCTTATATTTTTTAAATTTAAATCTGATAATTCTTCAAAAACTTTTTTTAAATTTCCGTAATTAGAATTAAAAATTTTTTTTATTTTCAAGGAAATAATAATATAAGTAATAATAAATTTGTCTTTTTTTTCATTTTTAAAAATACTTTCTCGGTAAGAGAAATTTAGTTCTTGTTTATTTATTGTTTTTTTTGAAAGATTTTCTTTTTCTATAACAATAACTTTTTTTATAAAATCCTTAATTTCAACACCGTAAGCACCGACATTTTGTATAACTGTTGCTCCAACAGAACCATAAATTCCAGATAAATTTTCTAAACCGTAAAAATTATTTTCTACGCAATAAGCAATAAAATCATCAAAATTTTCTCCAGCTCCAACTTTCAAGATAATATTTTCATTATTTTTTTCTAAAATTTCTATTCCTTTAATTTGGTTGTATAAAACTAAACCTTTAAAATTTCTCAAAAACAAAATATTACTTCCACCGCCTAAAATTAAATGTTTTAAATTTCTAAATTTTTCATTTTTTAAAACTTCTATTATTTCATTTTCATTAGAAAATTCAAAAAAATAATCTGCTTTTACGTCTAAATTAAAAGTATTAAAACTTTTTAAAGAAAAATTTTTTTTCATTATTTTTAAAATTAAAATTAAATTTTCAATAAAAAAATAAGGAATTTTTAATAAAAAAATATTTTCATTAAAAATTCCTCATTCCTAATTATTCATTAAAAATTCTAATTATTAATTACAATTTTTTGTAAGAATGTTTTTTCTTTTGTATAAAATTTGCAATAATAAATTCCACTTTGTAAATTATTTTTATAATCTAAAAAATGTTCGCCTTTATTTTGTATTTCATTTTTTATCAAAGTTTTTACTTTCTCGCCGAGAATATTATAAATTTCTAAATTTACAATTGAATTTTCATTCAAATAATAATAAATTTTTGCTTCATTTTTCATAGGATTAGGAAAAATTTTAAATTTTTCTTTTGATAAAAGAATATTTTCATTAGCAATGTTTGTTGTTACATTAATAACAAATTCTTGCTCAGAAGATAATTCTCCATCAAAAACACTTAAAACAACATTGAAGTCTCCAACATTATTTGAAATTCCATTTAAATTTGCTGTTCCATTTTCATTATCAATAAAATTTAACCAATCCGGTTTTTCTAAAATACTAAAGGTAAGTTCATCATTATTATAGTCTAAAGCAGTAATATCATAATTATATTCTTCATTTACATAAACCGAAGTTATAGCTGTTGAATTAAATTCAGGTTGATAATTTACATCAGAAATTTCGTAAGATGGAAAAATAATTAAATCTATCCAAGCGTTGTCCAGCGGTAACTTCATATTCTTCCATTGACCAAGAAACTTCTCCCCTTCTTCAGAGGAAACTTTTTTATAAAAAGAAATTACTCCATCTGACAAAACATTTATGTTAATACTAAGTTTTGAAGTTTGATTTCCACCTAAATTTTCAAAAGATTTAGCAGAAAAATTACCATCAAAACTATTTTCATTTGTTATCGTCCATGGTTTATCATTATTTTCCCAATCAAAAGTATTAAAATCTTCGGTCTCCCAATCCTCAAGAATTAAATTTATAGATTCTTCTATTGTTAATTCTGCATTATATTCTCCCGCATTTGTTGTAAAAACAAAATTTGATACATAAGCACTTGGCACATTTTCTCCAACAGTAATGTCAAAAGTAGCTAAAGCAATTTCATCTTCTCCAAGATTACTAATGGTAGTTTCGTTTTCATTTATCGTAATATAAGGATTTTGCGAACTCAAATTGCAAATTATATTTTCCGCATCAGAATGTCCATTGTTAGTAACACGAAATTTAAAACTAACAGTTTCACCATTATCTAATCTTCCATTATTATTTCCATTTTCAGAATCATCTATTTCAATAAATTCATTTAATAAATTTGGAGCTTTTAATGTAATTGTAAAATTAGAAGTCCATAAATTATTATTATCATCAATAATTTCTAAGTTAAAAATGACAATTTCACCGTCAGGAACATTATTTGCAACATTAAAAGTGTAAGCGTCAAAAATATTAACATTACTTGCGGCATCAAAATCTCCAAAATTTGCTGTTGCATTTTCTATTATAACATATTCATTATCAGTACTTAAAATTGCAATTACTCCAGTTGTTCCTTCCATACCAACATTTGAAATTTCCACAGATAAATTTATAGTTTCACCAGTTTCAACTAAACCATTTTCGTCAGAAACTTCAAAAGAACTCAAAGAACAAAAAGCACCGTCAGCAGGAATTATTGAAATTTCGCCGATATGAACTTGTCTATTTTGTTTAGTTGCAACTATATCTGCTGTTCCTGGTGTAGTAAAAGCATCAAAATATAAATTTACAATTCCGCTTTCATTTGATAATTTTGCATCTAATAAAACACCGTCAAAAGAAATCGCAACATAAGTATTTGCTTCTGTATTTACTGTGAAATTGTTTGTTCCTATTGGAGTTGCTTGATTGTATGAAATATTTAAAATTTCTGGCTCTGTTAAATATGTCATAACAGAAGGGTCGCCCATCAAATGATAAATTTCCCAATAATAATTTGTTTGACTTGAACCACTTGCTGTTACGGCGAGGTTTCCAGAATAAATCATTTGTCCCTGAGTAATATACCAATTTTCTATTTCTTCGCCGTTTTCGTGAAATGCACAATCATAAAGACCGAGATTTTCTGAATTATAAATTGGATTTGCAGTAATATTTGCTCTTAAACCAACTGCCCAATAAAAATCTTCGTCCCAAGTAGTTGAATTAGAACCACCAATATAACCAATAGCCCCTTTTTTATTTGCTCTTAATAATGCTTCACCGAAACATTCTGGAATCTCAAATTTATTAGAAAGACAACAATTACCAATTAATAAACCGTATTTGTCAGAATTTTGTAAATTAGCAACATCAAAAGTTTCAAAACTCGGAGAAGACCAACCAGAAGGACCACAATGTGCAGTATAATTTCCAAAACCAACACCATCACTAACATTTTGTATAATTTCCGAAGAATTCGATTCTGATTCTGGATATAAATAAGCATTAGTATTAAAACCGTGTTCTTCATTAAAATAATTATCTGTAATATAATTTATTTGTCCATTTCCGTGAGTTGGAGCAAAACTTGCATCAACACCAGCAACAAGAACAGCATCATTCAAATAACTCGGATCTGGCATAGTGTATTGTTCATATTGCAAAGTTTTTTCTATTTGAGGCTCTAATTCAGCAACATTATTCGCCGAAAATCTACCGTAATAAATTTCAGGAAAAAAATCATCTGTATATTCACAATAATATAAATCTGTAACATGACTTCCAGTTGTGCCACTCCAAGAAGGAACCTGACCAACATCTCCAACAAATAAAACAAAACTTGGAGCAGGATCCTCAACGGTAGAACTTTCATATAAAGATTGCAAATAAGTTTTTATAGAATTTGTTGTGTTTCCCACTTCTTCTTCATCGGTGTAAGCAGTAATAACATGAAAACCTTTCTTCTCTTTCCAACGAATAAACGGTTCCAAACTTTCTTCAAACATTCTGTCAGAAACAATAACATATTTTATAGGGTAAGTTGTTATTAGATCTTTTGTGTGATAATCTAAATTATTTTCAAAAGTTTTTGAAAAATAAGGCGAATAAAAATTCGTTTTTAATTCTTTTGTTTTTGAAAAATCAGCGTTTTTAAAAACAACTTCAACAATTAGATTATTCCATACTTTCAAAATGTTTTTTACTGGATTATATTGAAAAGGTGAAATACTCAAACGTCCTATTTGCGTTCCTCGCATCATTCCAAGAACTTCAATATTTGCAATTTCTTTAGAAAAAAATTCATCTTTTTTGTAAGCTTTTTTATTATAAAAGAATTTAATATCTTCTCGCTTAAGACTTTTTGAAATTGGTGCTTGACGAGGAAAAATTTTTTCTAAAAACCCAAGCTCGTTCAAATTAATAATTTCTTCATCATAAGAAATTATATTTATTTGAATTTCTGCATTTTGCGGAATTTCAATCAATTTGTGTGTAACTGGAATAGCCGGACTTCCAAAATCATTATGAGAAGTATAATTCTCAATTAAAATTTTTCCAAAACTTCTGTTTCTATTTTTTTGAATAATAATATCAAAATTAGAAATTGTGTTTACAAATCGAAATTTCTCTAAATTGTCTTTCGATTTTAAAATTTTAAAATGCGTATTTTCAGCATTTAAATTTATTTTTAAACTCTTTTTTTGAGAAAATAAAAAAAGGCTTGAAAACAAATAAGCAAATAATATTATATAAAACTTCATAATTTTTTATAAAAAATTTATTTTTTTGCAATTTAAATTTATTTTAAATAAAAAAAAAATCAATGTTATAAAAAAAATTTTTTGCAAAAAAACATTAAAAAAAAATTTTTAAAAACGTCCAAAATTTTTAATTTTGAAAAAATGCTCAAAACTTCAACATTTTTAATGAAAACAAATTGGAAGTTTTTTTTTAAACCTCAAGTTATGGTGTTTTTTTGATAAAAAAATTCCTTAAATTTCGTATCTTGCATTTTAAAATTTAGATATTTAAAAATATAGAACATGTCATGTCTAATACAAATATATTAAAAATAATGGAAAAACAAAGCTATTGATTAAGAAAAGAAATATCTAATTAAAAAAACGTATAGATTTTGATAGTATCAGATATCTATGGAAATTTTTCACATTTGTAAATTATTTCCCTTTTTCCATCTCCTAAACTAAATTTCGATTGTATTTCTTCTGAAAAAGACTTTCTATAATCAATAACTTCAACTTTAAAATTATGTTTTTTTATCCTATCCATAAAATCTAAACCGTGTAACCTACATAAATCGAATTCGCCATAATACTTTAATTTATCTTTACTACTTATAATTTTTTTGTCTTCAAATGTATTTTTAGATTCTAAATCAATAAGTGTCATTAAAATAGCAAGACCATTTTTTTTCAAAACTCTATAAATTTCTTTTATTGCTTTTGCTTCGTCTGGTATATGTCCCAATACATGAGAGCATAAAATATAATCAAAATAATTATCAGGAAAATTTATTTTTGTAATATCTACAATATATCTTGCATAAGCAGGATTAATATCTCCATCTATATATTCAATATTTTTTATGCTTGATAATTTTACAAATAAAGTTTCTTCCGGAGCAAAATGCAATATTTTAATATTTTGTTTTTGATAAATATTTAACTCATTTTCTAAATATAAATCTAAAACTCGCATACGTTCCAAAGAAAAACAATATGGACATTTTGCATTTAATCTTTTAATATTGCCTTTAGGTAAAAATTTTCTAAAACTTTTTCCACAACAATTACAATATAATTTATTACCAAGAAATATAGGGAAAATTAGTCTTTGTGTAAAATTTCTAATTTTATTTCTTTTTTTTTCAGATAATAGAGATTTATATATTTTTTTCATAATGAAGTCATTTAAACTTTTTTTTTGAAAAATATAAAAAAAATAAGCAATTTGCAAAAAAAATTTTTTTGCAAATTTTATAAATTAAATTTAATTTGTAAAAAATTTATAAAAATGAAAAAAATCTATATATTTTATTTTTTTGTATTTACTTTTTTTTCTTGTGAGACAAAAGTAGATTTAAACGAGGATTGGCAAAGTATTCCTATAATTTATTCCATTTTAAACCAAGAAGACAGTATTTCTTATGTAAGAATTAATAAAGCTTTTATTGGTGATGAGAGCATTTATGCTATGGCGAAAGAAAGTGATTCTTTGATTTATGACCCATTAAAAGTTTCTGTAAAATTAGAAGAATGGAATAATAATAATTTAAAAAAAACCATAAACTTAGATTATACTTACGACATAAAAAAAGACACTATTACAGAATATGGGGATTTTTCAATTTTTGGAAATGAAAAACATATAATTTATTTTACAAAAGAAAAATTAAATTCTGATAATGAATATAGATTAAATATAGATGTTGATGGAAAAAAAATTACAGCGAGAACTGTTTTAATAAACGATTTTGTTCTTTTAAAAAACTTTGAATCGCTCATAAAAAAAGTGAGTTTTTCCGGAGATGAATTTAAAATAGAATGGCTTTCTAACGAAAATGCTCGCATTTACGATTTAATAATTAGATTTAAATATTTTGAAATTACAAAAACTCATGATACAATTTATAAAACTTTCGAATGGCATGATAATAATTGGTTATCTAGATCTGATGCTTTAAAAAATGATTTAAAAATGGCATTAAGAATTTCATCAAAAAATTTTTTCAATGAAATTATTAAACAAATTCCAGAAAAACCAGAAAACATAAAAAGTAGAGTTATAAAAAATAATGACGCATTAGATTTTATTTTTATTTCTGGAGGAGATGATTTAAATACTTATATAGAAGTAAATAAACCTTCTTATGGCTTGATGCAAGATAAAAAAGATTTTACAAATATAAATAATGGTTATGGTTTATTTTCTTGTCGTTTCACTAGAATTATCAAAAGAAAAAGGCTAAATCCAGAAACTATTAGTTTAATAATAAATAAAGACGAAACAAAACATCTTGGTTTTAAAAGTGAAACAACAATAGAAAATTAAAAAAAAATGACATTTTTGGAGACTTTTTTTTAATTTCAAAAAAAACATTGAAACTTTATCATTTTTGGAGGAATATAAAAAAAAAAAAAAAAAATTTAATGAATTAAAAAAATTTTTTTTCCAAAAAACCAATTATTTTAATGAATTTTTATAATTAAAAAAAAAAATTTTTTCCAAAAAACCCAATTATTTTAATGAATTTTTATAATTTAAAAAAAAATTTTTTTCCAAAAAACCAATTATTTTAATGAATTTTTATAATTAAAAAAAAAAATTTTTTCCAAAAAACCAATTATTTTAATGAATTTTTATAATTTAAAAAAAAAAAATTTTTTTCAAAAAACCCAATTATTTTAATGAATTTTTATAATTAAAAAAAAAATTTTCCAAAAAACCCAATTATTTTAATGAATTTTTATAATTAAAAAAAAAATTTTTCCAAAAAACCCAATTATTTTAATGAATTTTTATAATTAAAAAAAAAAATTTTCCCCAAAAAACCAATTATTTTAATGAATTTTTATAATTTAAAAAAATATAAAATTTTAATTTAGTTTATTATAATTCTTATAATATTTTTTTCATTTTGAAAAAATAATTTCAAATCACATATTTTCATTTTTTTTTTGGTAAAATGTTGATTTCATTTAATTTTAAATTAATTTTTAATTTATTTTTTATTTTCCATAAAATTTATTTTTTCAAAAATAAAAAAAATTTTATTGAAAAAAATTATAAAAAACCTAAAAATTAGGTTTGTATCTGTTAAATTTTTTTTTAATGATTTAAAATTATAAAAAAAATGTCGTTTTTTTGAAAAAATTATTTTTTTTAATGATTTAAAATTATAAAAAAAATGTCGTTTTTTTGAAAAAATTATTTTTTTTAATAATTAAAAATTAATATATAAATAATGTTATGACATACAAAATTTCTGTAATTGTTTGTACTTATAATAGGGCAAAATATATAAGAACAGCATTAGAAAGTTTAGAAAATCAAAATTTAAAAAAAAGTCTATATGAAATTGTGATAATTAATAATAATTCTACTGATAAAACTGAATTAATTTGCAAAAAATTTATTAAAGATTTCAAGAATTTGAATATTGAATATTTTTGTGAAAAAAAACAAGGTCTTTCTTTTGCAAGAAATAAAGGTATTTCTTTATCAAAAGGAGAAATAATAACTTTTATAGATGATGATGCTATCGCTTGTGAAAATTATTTAGAAATATTATTTAATTTCTTCAAAAAAAATATAAATGTAAAAGCAATTGGTGGAAAAATATATCCTATTTATGAGAGTAAAGAACCAAAATGGATTTCTAAATTTCTTTTGCCAATGTTTGCAGCCTTAGATATGGGCAATAAAATAAAAAAGTTTCCTCATAATAAATTTCCAATTGGAGCAAATATGAGTTTTAGAAAAGAAATGTTTGAAAAATATGGTTTGTTTGATACAAATTTAGGAAGAAAAGCTAATAATTTGGGTGGAAGTGAGGAAAAAGATTTTTTCTATAGATTAGATAGAAAAAAAGATTTAATTTTTTATCTGCCAGAAGCATCTGTAGAACACACAATTAGTAACAACAGATTAACTGAAAATTATATAAAAAAACAAGCCCAAGGCATTGGAATTAGTGAAAGCTTTAGGTATAAAAAAAACAATAAATTTTTATACTTTTTAGGAAATGAATTTATAAAATGGATAGCTTCTTTTGTTTTGTTTTTATGGTTTTTATTTTGTTTTCAATTGTCAAAAGCCACGATGATTTTAAAATTTAGATACTGGGTTTATACAGGAATAGGAAAAAAATACGACGATGTTTAAATTTAAATTTCAAATTTTCATAGAAAATTTTGTATTAATGATTTTATCTATAATAAAAATTTTTATTTTTTCTAAATTATTTATTAAAATAAAAGATAAAAAAGAAAATACAAATAAAGATTGTATAATTCTTGGAAATGGTCCATCTTTAAATTCTTTTTTAAAAGAAAAAAAATATTTTCTGCAAAATAAAGAATTATTTTGTGTTAATCTTTTTCCAATTTCTGAATTTTTTGAAAGATTAAAACCTCGTTATTATGTTCTTTCTGCACCAGAAGTTTACAAAGGAATATCAAAAACTTCAAGAAGATATTTTTAATAATTTGTTAAAAAAAACTCATTGGGAATTATTTTTTTTTGTTCCTTATTTTATTAAAAAGTATTTTGATAAAAAAAGATTTTCAGAAAATAAAAATATTAAAATTATTTTTTACAATTTTACTCCAATAGAAGGATTTGAATTTTTTAATTATTTTTGTTTCGAACAAAATTTAGGAATGCCACGAAATCATAATGTATTAGCAACAAGTTTAATGTTGTCTTTAAGTTTAAATTTTAAGAAAATTTATTTAGCGGGAGCAGACCATTCTTGGTTAAAAGATATTTTTGTAACGGATAATAATATGGTGTTATTGACACAGAAACATTTTTATGACGAAAAAACAGCTAAAGCTGAACCTATGGCTAAATTAGGAAAAGGAGAAAGAAAATTATATGAAATCTTAGAAAAATTTACTTTAACTTTTAAATCTTATTTTAAGATTAAAAAATATTCTAAAAAACGAAATTCAATTATTATAAATATAACTCCAAATTCTTATATAGATGCTTTTGAAAGAATAAATAAAAATGATATTTAATTCTATTTTTTTAGATTTTTTTTTTATTTATAATTTTTTTTTACATTTGCGAAATTTTAAATTATCATAAAAATAATGAAAACTTTAGTAAAAATAGCAATTTTTGTTGCAGTATTATTTTTTAATCTTGACGTTTTTTCTCAGAAATTTGGTCATATTGATTCTAAAACTATGCAAGGAGAGCTGCAAAATAAATATCAAAGTTATGTCGCTGAAAAAGCAAATCTTACTGATCTTATCAGGCAAACAAAAGAGCAAGAATTACAAGATTTGCAACAAAGGATACAAACATTTCAAGGAACAGCACAACAAGAATTGCAAAAAAAAGAAATGGAACTTTTAAAACCAATTATACAAAAAGCACAAGATGCTATAAAAGAAGTTGGTAAAGAAAACGGTTTTACTTATATTTATGATATAGGAACTGGTGCAATTGTTTATTATTCTGAAGAAAGTATAGATATTTTGCCTATGGTTAAAAAAAAATTAGGTATAAATTAAAATAAAAATAAAAACCAAAAATTCTAAATTTTTTATTTTTTATAATTTTTTTTATTATAATTAATAAAATCATAAAAATATTTGGTGTTTTTTTGAAAAAAAAATTTTTTTTTATTAAATATATATATTTTTGCAAAATGTTTAAATATAAAAACGTAATTATTTTTTTTCTTATAATTTTTATTTTTTCTTCTTGTAAATTTCAAAAGATTTTGAAAAGTACAGATTATGAATTAAAGTTCGAAAAAGCAAAAGAATATTATCAAGAAAAAGATTATATAAAAGCAACGCAATTATTTGACGAACTTTTAACAATTTACAAAGGAAGCTCAAAAGCAGAAGAGGTAAATTATTATTATGCAGAGTGTTATTATGGTAATAGAGATTTTATTTTAGCCGCGAACATGCCGAGCAATGCCTTTATCAAAGTGCAAAATGTTTTTATTATGATTCACCGAATTATAAATTAGAACAAACCAACACTTATAAGGCTATACAAGAATTTCAATTATTTATTAATAAGTATCCAAAAAGCAATAGAATAGATACTTGCAATAATATGATAGATAAATTGAGAGATAAATTGGAGATGAAATCTTATTATAATTCCAAATTATATTATGAACTTGGAGATTATAAAGCCGCAATAATTGCTTTAAAAAATGCAATAAAAGATTTTCCCGATACAAAATTTAGAGAGGAAATTTTATTTTATATCTTTGAATCTTCTTTTTTGTATGCAAAAAATAGCATCATAAAAAAGAAAAAAGAACGATATATAAAAGCATTAGATGAGTATTATGTTTTTATAGATGAGTTTGATAGTAGTAAATTTTTAAAAAAAGCGGAGAAGAATTTTGATGTCGCTGTAAAAAAAATAGAATCTTATTAAAAAATTAAAAAATTAAAATTATGAATTTTAGAACAATAAAAGCACCAAGTACAACTATAACTAGAGATATCGTAGAGTTAGAAAAAGATACAGGAAATATTTATGAATCTATGGTTATTATTCATAAACGTGCGAACCAAATTGGTAAAGAAATTACAGAAGAGTTGGTTCAGAAACTACAGGATTTTGCTTCTTATTCTGACAATTTAGAGGAGATTTTTGAAAATAGAGAGCAAATAGAAATTTCTAAATATTATGAATCTTTGCCAAAACCAAATTTAATAGCTTTACAAGAATTTATCGACGATAAAATTTATCATAGAAATCCAAATAAAAAATAATTTTTTTTTTAATATTTAATAAATTCATAAATATAATTTATTATTTATGAATTTTTTGAATTTCTTATTTAAAATTTTGAAAAAAAATTTTTTCAAAAAATGTCCAAAATTTTTAATTTTTTTTGGAAGTTTTATTTTTATATAAAAATAAAAAAATGTTAAAAAAGAAAGCTTTAGTTATAAAATCTACTGGAAGTTGGTATACTGTTAAATATGAAGATAAAATAATTAATTGCAGAATACGAGGGAAATTTAGGTTAAAAGGCATAAGAAATACTAACCCAATTGCAGTTGGTGATATTGTTGATTTTCAAATTTTGAAAGAAGAAAATATCGGTTTGATAAAAAAAATTCACGAAAGGAAAAATTATATTATCAGACGTTCAGTAAATCTTTCTAAGCGAACACAAATTATTGCATCTAATATTGATATTGCTTTTTTATTGATAACTATTGAATTTCCAAAAACAAAAACAATTTTTATAGATAGGTTTTTAGCAACTGCCGAAGCATATAAAATTCCTATAAAATTGATTTTTAATAAGATAGATTTATTTAATGAAGAAAATTTAGAAAAATTAAAAAGATTAAAAAAAATTTATGAAAATTTATCTTACGAATGTTTTGAAACTTCTGCAGAGAAAAATATAGGAATTTCTAAAATTAGAGATTTAATTAAAAATAAAATTAGCCTTTTTTCTGGAAATTCTGGTGTTGGTAAATCTACTTTGATAAATAAAATAGATAAAAATTTAAGTTTAAAAACAGATGAAATTTCTAATTATCACAAAAAAGGAAAACACACAACAACTTTCGCAGAAATGTTTTTTTTAGAAATGGGAGGAGCAATAATTGATACACCAGGAATTAAAAGTTTTGGAACTTTTGATATGAAAAAAGAAGAAATTTCTCATTTCTTTCCAGAAATTTTTTATTATTCGAGAAACTGTAAATATCATAATTGTATGCACATAAATGAGCCAAATTGTGAAGTGAAAAATGCTGTCAAAAAAGGTGAAATAAATATTTCTCGCTATAAAAGTTACATTAATATTTTGCAAAGCGATGAGAACGAAAAATATAGAACTTCAATTTATGAAAAATAATTTTGCATAAAAAAATTGTGTTTTTTTAATTTAATAAAAATTTTGTTTTAAACAAAATTATATATAATTTTGCATTTTTAATTTTTTTTATTTGAATATTTTTTAAATTACTAAAATTCAAAATATATATGGCATTCAAAAGAGATAACAAATCGAATAATAGTTTTACAAAAATCTCTATAAGTTTAGATTCTCCCGAACAAATGCTTGAGCGTTCTAGCGGTGAAGTATTAAAACCAGAAACTATAAATTATAGAACTTACAAACCTGAGCGTGATGGTTTATTTTGTGAAAGAATTTTCGGACCTATAAAGGATTACGAATGTCATTGTGGAAAATACAAGAGAATTAGATATAGAGGAATAGTTTGTGATAGGTGTGGAGTTGAAGTTACCGAAAAGAAAGTCAGAAGAGAAAGAGTCGGACATATTGACCTTGTTGTTCCTGTCGCTCATATATGGTATTTTAAATCTCTTCCAAATAAAATTGGTTATCTTCTTGGTTTACCAACTAAAAAACTTGATACAATTATTTATTACGAGCGTTATGTTGTAATTAATGCGGGAATAAAATCAGAAGACAATGTAAAATATCTTGATTTCTTAACAGAAGAAGAATATCTTGATATTGTAGAAACTCTACCTGAAGAAAATCTATCCTTAGAAGAAGATCATCCAGATAAATTTATTGCGAAAATGGGAGCTGGAGCACTAGAAACCTTATTATCTCGTGTAGATTTAAATGCTCTTTCTTATGATTTACGTCATAAAGCAAATACAGAAAAATCCCAACAGCGTAAAAATGAAGCTTTAAAACGTTTGCAAGTTGTGGAAGCATTTCGTATGTCTTCTCACGTAAACAAGCCAGAATGGATGATAGTTAAAGTTGTTCCGGTTATTCCGCCAGAATTACGTCCACTTGTTCCACTTGACGGAGGTCGTTTTGCAACTTCCGATTTAAATGATTTATATCGTAGAGTAATAATAAGAAATAATCGTTTAAAACGTTTAATAGAGATTAAAGCTCCGGAAGTTATTCTAAGGAATGAAAAACGTATGCTTCAAGAAGCAGTAGATTCTTTATTTGATAATTCCAGAAAAGCAAACGCTGTTAAAACAGATTCAAACAGACTTTTAAAATCATTAAGTGATAGTTTAAAAGGAAAAACTGGTCGTTTTCGTTTAAATTTACTTGGTAAAAGGGTTGATTATTCTGCGCGTTCGGTGATTGTTGTTGGACCAAATTTAAAATTACACGAATGTGGTATTCCAAAAGGAATGGCTGCTGAATTATATAAACCTTTCATAATTCGTAAATTAATAGAAAGAGGAATAGTAAAAACAGTAAAATCTGCAAAAAAAATAGTAGATAGAAAAGAGGCAATTATTTGGGATATTTTAGAAAATGTTTTGAAAGGGCATCCTGTTTTACTAAATCGTGCTCCTACGCTTCACAGACTTGGAATACAAGCATTTCAACCAAAAATGATAGAAGGTAAAGCTATACAATTACACCCATTAGTTTGTACTGCTTTCAATGCCGATTTTGATGGAGACCAAATGGCTGTTCATTTACCTCTTGGAAATCCTGCTATTTTGGAAGCTCAATTATTAATGCTTGCTTCTCATAATATTTTAAATCCTGCAAATGGGGCTCCTGTTACTGTACCTTCTCAGGATATGGTCTTGGGACTTTATTATATGACAAAAATAAGAAGAAGCACTAAAGAAAGAAAAATAAAAGGTGAAGGTTTAACTTTCTACTCTCCAGAAGAGGTGATCATTGCTTATAATGAAAAGAAAGTTGAAATGCACAGCTTTATAAAAGTTAGAATTTTTGATTTTCAAAAAGATGGATCTAGGGTTAAAAAAATAATAGAAACTACTGTTGGTAGAATTCTTTTCAATAAATCTGTTCCAGATGGATTTCCATATATTAATGAATTATTAACAAAAAAGGCTCTTAGAGATATAATAGGGCGTATATTAAAAAGCAATGGAACTTCCAAAACTGCCAATTTTTTAGATAAAATCAAAGATATGGGTTATGAAATGGCTTTCAAAGGAGGTTTATCTTTTAACATAGACGATATAATTATTCCGGAAGAAAAAGTTGAAATGATTGAAAGCGGCTATAAGAAAGTTGAGGAAGTGATGGATAATTATAATATGGGTTTCATTACAAACAATGAAAGATATAATCAAATTATTGACATCTGGACGCATGTAAATGCAAATTTGACTCGTACTTTAATGAACCAATTAAGTTCAGATAATCAAGGGTTTAATTCTGTTTTTATGATGCTTGATTCTGGTGCTCGTGGTTCAAAAGAACAAATTCGTCAGCTATCGGGTATGCGTGGTTTAATGGCAAAACCTCAGAAATCCAGTGCATTGGGTTCTCAAATTATTGAAAATCCTATACTAGCAAATTTCAAAGAAGGACTTTCTGTATTAGAATATTTTATATCTACTCACGGTGCTCGTAAGGGACTTGCAGATACAGCATTAAAAACTGCTGATGCTGGTTATTTGACTCGCCGACTTGTTGATGTTTGTCAAGATGTGATCATTTCACAGGATGACTGTGGAACATTAAGAGGACTTATTGCTACTCCTTTAAAAAAGAACGAAGAAGTTGTTGTAACTTTATATGATAGAATTCTTGGCAGAACTTGTGTACATGATGTTTATCATCCAACAACAGGAGAATTAATTGTTACTGCTGGTAATGAACTTACTGAAGAGATAAGCGAAATAATAGAAGAATCTCCTTTGGAACAATTGGAAATACGTTCTGTTTTGACTTGTGAATCAAAAAAAGGAGTTTGTGCTAAATGTTATGGTAGAAGTTTGCCGACAGGAAGAATGACACAAATAGGAGAAGCAGTTGGAGTAATTGCTGCTCAATCCATAGGTGAACCAGGTACTCAGTTAACTTTAAGAACTTTCCATGTTGGTGGTACTGCTTCTAATATTACTGCAGAATCTAATATTATTTCTAAATTTAATGGACGTTTAGAAATAGAAGAATTAAGAACTATAGAACATTTAAATGAGGAAAATGGTGAAAAAATAGATATTGTTGTTGGGCGTTTGGCTGAATTAAGAATAATTGACGTAAATACAAATATTGTTTTAACAACTCACAATATTCCTTACGGTGCTAATCTTCGCATAAAAAATGGAGCAATAGTAAAAAAAGAGCAGGTAATTTGTGATTGGGATCCTTATAATGCAATTATTGTTTCTGAAGCTTCTGGTAGAATACATTTCAATAATTTGATAGATGGTATTACTTACAAAGAAGAAGCTGACGAACAAACAGGTTTCAAAGAAAAAATAATTATAGAAACAAAAGACAAAAGGAAAAATGCAGATATTGAAATTTTATCTGAAGACGATGAAATTTTAAAACAATACAATTTACCTGTTGGAGCGCACGTTTCTGTTCAAGATAATGAACATGTTAATATTGGTCAAATAATTGTAAAAATTCCAAGAGCAGTTGGTAAAATGGGCGATATTACTGGGGGACTTCCAAGAGTTACTGAATTGTTTGAAGCGAGAAACCCTTCTAATCCAGCAGTTGTTTCTGAAATTGACGGAGAAATTACTTTTGGGAAAATTAAAAGAGGAAATAGAGAAATTATTGTTACCTCAAAAACTGACGAAAAGAAAAAATATCTCGTTTCACTTTCTAAACAAATACTCGTACAAGCAAATGATTATGTACGTGCTGGAACTCCATTATCTGACGGAGCAATAACTCCTGCTAATATTCTTTCTGTAAAAGGACCGACAAAAGTTCAAGAATATATAGTAAATGAAATTCAAGAGGTTTATCGTTTGCAAGGAGTGAAAATAAATGATAAGCATTTCGAAGTAATTGTTAGACAGATGATGCGTAAATTTATTATAGAAGATGCAGGAGATACAAAATTCCTTGAAAAACAAATAATAGAAAAATGGGATTTTATAGAAGAAAATGACTGGATTTACGGGAAAAAAATTGTTGTTAATGCTGGTGAATCAGAAAGCGTAAAAGAAGGACAAATAATTTCCGCAAGAAAACTTAGAGAAGAAAATTCTCTTTTGAAAAGAAAAGATAAAAATATTATAGAAGCAAGAGAAGCAGTTCCAGCAACTTCAAGTCAAATTCTGCAAGGAATTACAAGAGCATCGCTTCAAACAAAAAGTTTTATGTCAGCCGCATCGTTCCAAGAAACGACAAAAGTTCTAAATGAAGCTGCTATAAAAGGGAAAATAGATAATCTAGAAGGACTGAAAGAAAACGTAATAGTTGGACATTTAATTCCTGCCGGAACTGGAACTCGTATATTTGATAATATTATCGTCGGTTCTAAAAGTGAATATGAAAATCTTATGAAAAAATAATTTATTGTAAAATATTTTTATAAAAAAAACAGCAAAATATTTTGCTGTTTTTTTGGTTCTTGGAACTTTTTTGTGAAATATAATTTTTTTTTATTAAAAATAAAAAGATTATGATTCAAGATTCAAATTTAATAAATGAAGAAAAAATAAAAAATAATGAAACTTGTAAAAAAATATTTAATCTTTTTATATGATTTTAAAAAATATTAGAAACGCCATTTTATAAAAACATTAAAATTTTGGACGAATTTGAAAAAAAAAAATTTTTAACATTGGAGGTTTCTTTTTTAACCTCCAATGTTTGATATAGATTAAAATTTTGGACGAATTTTGAAAAAATTTTTTTTTAATTTCAATTTAAAAATATTTAAAATTTTGAGCGATTTTTTTCAAAATTCAAACATTGGAGGTTAAAAAGAAACCTCCAATGTTATATTTTTTAAAATGTTAAAATTTTGGGCGTTTTTTTGAAAAAAAAATTTTTTAATTTCGAAATTTAAAATATTAAAATTTTTACGATTTTTGAAAAAAATTTTAATTATAAAAAATCATTAAAAAATTGCCGATTTTTTGAAAAAAAAATTTTTTTTTTAATTTTGAAAATCATTAAAAAATTGCCGATTTTTCGAAAAAAATTTTTTTTTAATTTTGAAAATCATTAAAAAATTGCCGATTTTTGAAAAAATTTTTTTTTAATTTTATTTTAAGATTAAAAAATATTGAAATTTTGGACGAATTCTGAAAAAAAATTTTTTTAACATTGGAGGTTTCTTTTTTAACCTCCAATGTTTGTTTTATGATTTTTGTAAAAACATTAAAATTTTGGGTGAATTTGAAAAAAAATTTTTTTATTTAAAATTTGCCCAAAATTTTAAAATTTTAAATTTAATAATGTGCGCTGAAAATACACAAGCGCATGGATAAAAACTCTAATAATAACTATTTAAGCTTATAATTCCTAAAACTCCTCCGATAGCTAAAGTTACAATAGATAAGTAATTAATATTTTCTTTTTTTGTTATATGTATGGATAATACCATTAACGGAAATGCCTGAGCTACATACCTTGCTGAAAATTGATGTGTTACTTTTAATGATGTACCTATTATTAATAAAAAACCAAATGCAAAAAACATTGTCAAAGGGTCTTTTTGTAATAAATTCTTTTTTATAAAAAAATAAATAAATGAAAATCCAACAACAGATAAAATATTACCACAAAATATCTCATAGTATGGAACTAAAGATGGATTTAAATAATTTATAATAATATTATTAAACGGTATAAATTCAATTTTTAAAAAAAATATATTAAAAAAAATTGATATAATAAGTACTATAATAAATTCGTACAAATTTTTTTTCCATAATAAAAAATTGAAATAATTAGGTTTTATGAAAAATGTAAAAATTCCAGCATAAGCAAATGCTAAAACTAAATTTTTAATTGATATTCCTATTCCTGTACTTGCTTGTGATAATGGTTGAATATTACCCCATAGATAAAAGACATAGAACGGTATAATTAATGATGTTATTAATGTTACCGTAAGAAACTTTATAAATTCTTTTTTTGAAAAATCGAACTTAAATAAATATCCTTTTTTAATAAATAGAAATGGTAATGCTATCCACAAAACAATAATTGGTTGTCTTCCTAATATTGCTAGTGAAAATGAAAGACCAGATATTACAGCTAAAATATAGTTGTTTTTATTATTTTTATAATGTTTGATTAAATAATAAACTGTAAAAGTCATAAAGAAAACTGCAAATATTTCAGTTAGCACAAGTCCAGATATAGTATAAATATTAGCAATAGATAATGAAGAAATAGCAAATACCAAACTATTGTTCTTTGTATTATTTAAATTGAAGATTTTTTTTATATAGAATAAAATAGCTATTAAGAAAATAATATTTGGTATACGTATTAATGGGGCTGATAATTTTGTTATATCTTGTAATAAATAATGAATAAGAGTATATGTTGGTCCAGCTGGACCTTTATAGTCAATTAAATATTGTTTAGAAAATCCAAACTTGTTTAAATTTATTATATTTTCTAGATAATATGTTTCATCCCAAAAAGGTGGTTTTTTTTGGAAAACTGTAAATAACATTAAAGAAAATAATAAGATTATTCCAGTAATAATATATGTATTATTTTTCATAATAAAAAATTTTTATCTCCAATTTGATACTATAGAGCTTAATTTGAATTGTTTTGTGTTTTTATTATAATTTTGTTTCCATAAAATATTTAGTTGTAATATTCCAATAACAAATACTCCAATGCTAATTAAGAAAGAGTTAAATAGTATTGCTAAAAGAGAACTTGTCCATCCAAGAACTGCAACATGTATTATGAATTTTTTATATAAAATTACTACTATAAGAAAAATTATTCCTAAAAGTAATAAGATAGATAATTTAATAAACACAAATAGTAAATTTTCTGCATTTTCAGCAAATGAATTTACTGCATGATAAAATAGATTGTTAAAATTCATTTTTGAAACTCCATCTATTCTTTTATTTCTGTCTGATCTTATTTTAATTTTATTGCATCTTTGATTATCTAGAAATGCCGCTAAATGATTGAAACGAACATCAGTAGCCGCTTTGATAAGTTTTGGTTTTAATAATGAATAATTTCCAAAGTTTAATTTTTTTCCAATTATTAGTTGGAAAATTATTTTGTAAAAAATATAAAACATTTTAAAAAATAAACTTTCATTTCTTTTTCCTCTTAGTACCTGTACTAAATCTTTATCGTTATGTTTTAAAATTTCTTGTATTGCAGCAGGGTTATCTTCTCCATCTGAATCCATTATCAAAACATTATCAAAATCTTTGTCTTTTAAATGTAACATTCCTTGATAAATTGCCTTTTGATGTCCCATATTATAATTCAATTTAAGCATATAAATATTTATATGTTTAAATTTTGAATGGAATTCTTTAATTATTTCGTTTGTATTATCCAATGAACCATCATCTATATAAAATAATTCAAATTTATATGGTAGGTTCTTAATATTATCAATCAATATATTATTGAATTTATTAATTGAGGAACCCTCATTAAAACATGGCAATAGTATTGCAATTTTTTTCATTTTATTAACATTTATATTTTTCGATGCTACTCGAAAATAAATCTACTATTTAAGATATAATTATATTCTAATTCATACAAATTTATTTTTATATAATAAAAATTTTACAAATTTAAAAAAAAATTCATCATAAATTTACAATTTTTTTCAAAAGTCGTCAAATTTTTTAAATTTATTTCAATAAAAAATATTTGTTTTTTTAATTAAAAATTTAATTTTGTGAAAAAAAATGCAAAAAAATATATGAAAATTAGAAAATTAAAAATCAAAAACTATAAAATGTTCGAAGATATAGAATTTGATTTTACTGATAAAAATGGAAAAACACTTGATACTGTAATATTTGCAGGTATTAATGGGACAGGAAAAACTTCTTTATTGGAATTTATTATGAAAATTTTTACAGATATAAATCATTATGCTTACGAAGATATTGACAAAGTTGAATTAGAACTTTATAAAAATGAAAGAAATTTAATTGTTGAAAGTCAATATTATTCTGATAATGATATTAAAAAATATATGATTTTCAAAGGTAATGAAAGAAAATATATGGATAATGAAATTTATTCAATAACTGAAATTTTAAGTGACAAAAATAATTTCAAAATTTCTTATTTTCATAATAATGTTTTTTCTGATAAAAAAAAATTTTTTCAAAATAGTGATGTTTTTTTTAAATATATAGATTATGAAAATTTTGAAAAAGATTTACAAAAATATTTTGATGATGTTATTTATAAATATATTTTAAAAAATAGAAATTTAACAGCAAATCAAGTTATTGAAAAAAGAATAAAAGAAATAAATAACTTTTTGAAAGAGTTAAAAATAACTACAAAAATTGTTGATATAGAAGATAATAAATTAATTTTAGAAAATATTTCTGGAAAAAAATTAGAAATAAAAGATTTATCTGACGGCGAAAAACAAATATATTTTAGAGCGATATTTTTTAATACTTTGAATTTAGAAAATAGTTTAATATTTGTTGATGAACCAGAACTTTCGCTTCATCCACAATGGCAAAGTTTAGCTGTTAATTTTTATCAAAATGCAGGAAATGACAATCAAGTATTTCTCGCCACACATTCGCCTCACATAATAGGAAAAGTTCCTCCGGAAAGTGTATTTCTTTTAAAATATGAAAATAATAAAATAATTGTAGAAAATGCGAAATATACAAAAGGACATTCTATTTCTTATATACTCTCTGAAATTATGGAAACAAATTATAAAGATACCTTTATAAACGAAACAGTAAATAAATTATTGAAATTAATAAGAAAAGGAAAACATAAAACTGAAGAGGGGAAAAAATTATTAAAAGAAATAAATGAATTGTCTCCGGAAAGTGAAGAAAGAATAAAAGTAAATTTTAGCATGAAACGATATGAAGCAATTGGAAGATGAAAAAAATTGCAAAATTAAAATTAGATAAAGACATTAAATTAAATTTAAAAAATAAAAAAAATGAAAAATGGTCTTTAACAAAAAAAGAACGAAAAGAAATAGAAAGCAAATTATTCAAATCTCAGGGATATTTGTGTTGTTATTGTGAATGTGAAATTGATACGAACAATAAACATATTGAACATTTTTATGAAAGAAGTGATTGTAAAGAAAAAATTTATGATTATGATAATAATTTATTACTTTCTTGCGAAGGCGATAGAAATGCTGAATTAAATGATAATATTTCGAAAAAGAATAGAAAGGAAAATATTTCTTGCGGTCATAAAAAAGGAAAAACTTATCATAAAAATGCTAAATTAAATTATGATTTATTACTCAATCCAACGGATGAAAAAACTTTTGAATTATTTTTGTATAATGACGATGGAACTGTAGAAAATTCTAAAATATGTGATAAAAATGAAATAAAAAAAGTCGAATATACAATAAAATATTAAATTTAGATTGTGAGAAACTTAACACACGACGTGAAAAATGTATTACAGAAATATTAAGCGTAATAGAAAATGAAAATATGGGAACTGAAGAAACAAAAAAATATATAAATTATTTACTTGAATGTCAAAGAGAAAAAATAACTCCTTATTATTCAACAATAAAAGATTGTTTTGGATTTTTAATTTTATAAAATCATTAAAATAATTGCCATTTTTTGAAAAAAATTTTTTCAAAAAAACGGCAAATTTTTATGAATTTCATATAAATTAAATTGTTTTATTTTCTATAATTTTAATTTCATTTTTTGTTAAATCATATAATTTGTAAATTATTTTATCAATTTCGTTTTCTAAATTTTTTGTATTTTCATTTTTGTTTTCATCTTTTTCTTTAATTATTAAATCCACAAATTTAATAATTTTACTTTGTTCTTTTCTAGAAATATCTTTTATAACTACTTGATTGTTCAAATCGAATACTCTAAACTCTGGGAAGATATCTCCTTTTAGTGGAACTTTTAACCTAAAAATATAACTCATAAATTTTGAATTTAATAAACCCAAAATATATTTTATATCAAATTTTTTATTTGTCAATCTAATTGTGTGAACTGTATGAAGTGCAGCAATTCCAGAATTATCATAACAAACTTCAAATTTTTTTCCAATTCTTTTCATCATTAATTTTTCCTCTTGAAAAACCTTTACATCTCCTAAACTGACATAATCAGAAAAATCTTTTTTTATATAAAAATTTTCAAAATTAAACTTCCATTTTTTTATGGAACGTCCTTTTAAAATTTTTATATAATAATTTTTATATTTTTTTGACATATATTTTTTGAGGTTTCCAGTATTTATTCCATTTGAAACTGTAGATATTTCACCTAATTTTATTGTGTTTTTTTCAATTTTTTTTAAGAAATTATAATTCCTTTCAGTTAATTCTAAATTAAAAACATTATTTTCTGTATCTTTTAAATAATCTTGTTTTATTAAATAATTATTTTTCAATTTATTTTTAGATACTAATATTTTATTATTTTCATTATGCTCTTTTTTCAATACAAAAATCATAGTCGGTACAACTGCCTTATTAAATACTCCATCTTTTAATAAATCAATATTAGAAAAGTTAGTATTATATAACATATATTTTTTTAAAAATACACTTGGAATAATAAAACTTAAAAAACCTTTTGAATTTATTAATGATAAAGCTTTTTCTATAAAACAAGCAAAAATATCATATCTTAAATAAAAATGTTTGTGGTTTTTTTTATAATATTCTTTTAATTTAGGATTTAAATCTTGAATACTTATATACGGTGGATTTCCAATAACAATATCAAAACCTTCGAAACTTCCATCTTCATTTAGAACTTCAGGAAATTCGAAACGCCATTCAAAAGCTTTTAAATAAATTTCACTTTGTTTTTTTTGATAAA
>NBLL01000109.1 GCA_002084355.1 Bacteroidetes bacterium 4572_128
TGCATTTTACAAAAAACGCAACAACCTTAAAATCAAAGCTTTATGGTTTTTGTTTTTTGCGAAAAAACTTTTTTTACCATACTATAATGAGCGGTTACAAAAAACATTAAAATTTTGGACGATTTTTGAAAAAAAATTTTTTTATTTTCAAAATAAAAAATATTAAAATTTTGGACGAATTTGAAAAAAATTTTTTAAAACTCATTAATTATTATTTTTCATTTCGTTAATGTACTCATCAGGACTAAAAATTTCTAAGCCTGAACTTTTAAAATCTTTTTTATCTCTTGTTATTATTATATTGATATTATTTTGTATTTCAGCCTCAGTTTGGACGGCATCTTCAAAATCTTTCATGCCAGAATATAGAGCATCTAAAATTGTTTCACTATCTACACCAACAATATTAACAATTTTAAAGAAACTTCTTAAAAATTCAATTGCTTCATTGTGTCCTTTTGCTTTTCGTAAAACATAATAAATGTCCGTTATTGATGATGAAGTAACAAACACTTCTATTTTTTTCTTAAGAACCATTTTAATAAGTTCTTTTGCTTTTTCTCCAAATTCTATGCGTTGTAATGCTAAGTCAAGTACAACATTTGTATCAAATAAAATTTTTTTCATTTGTTCTTTCCTATTATTGCGTTATACCTTACATCATTTGTTTCTATTTCTGGAAAATAAGCAAACCATTTATCTAAAAAATCTTCGACATTTTTTTCCTTTTTTATTAGTTTTTTTTTTTGTTTAAGTACAAGGAAAACTTCAACTCTTTGAGTTTTATATTTTAAGAAATCTGGAATTTGTATCATTCCATTTTCTAATACTGTTGTTTCAAATTTATATGTCTCCATTTTGTAATTTTTATTATCTAATAATATTAAAAAAATCCCATTGCAAATGTAAAAAATTTTAATTAAAAAAAATTATAAAAATTTCGTCATTTTTTTGAAAAATTTTTTTAATTTGTAAATTACAAAACATTAAAATTTTCACGTTTTTTAAAAAAAATTTTTTTTAATTTAAATTAAAAAATATATGAGAATATTAAATATATTAAAATAATGATGAAGAATTTAAGTAAATAATTTTTATAATATTTTTTTATATGAGATTTTTTCGTTGCTTTGCCAAAAATTTAAGGTGAAAATTATGTTATTAAAGTTCAATATTGAGAATTTTTTGTCATTTGATAAAAAAGTTATGTTTTCTCTTGTTGCTAACAAGGAAAGACGAAAAAAGTCCCATTACAAATCTGTCCAAGGTGTTAATATCTTAAAATCAAGTATTATATATGGTGCAAACGCATCTGGTAAATCTAATCTTATAAAAGCAATTTATTTTCCACAACAAGTGGTTTTAAAAGGATTAGACAGAATTGACTCAAGCAATCGTCATTTTAGGTTAGATGAAAATAGAATTAATACCCCTACAATATTTAATTTTGAAATTAAATCAAATAATAAGTTCTATTCGTATGGTTTTGCTCTACAACTGAATAAAAGCATAATTATAGAAGAGTGGCTGTATGAAATTGGAGAAAAAAAAGAGCGAAAAATATTTGAGCGATTTATTGAAGATGGTGAACACAAGATTGAAATTGGATTAAAACTAAGAAAAACAGTAAAAATAAGATTTGATGTTTATAGTATAGATTTTAAAAATTCTAATACAATACTTTTTTTAAGTGAAATTAACAGAAAAAGTATTGATGATTTTCCAGAAGCAATCGATTTTAAAAATGTGTATGATTGGTTTGAAAATAAACTAACAGTTTTATTTCCCATAACAAAATATGCAGGATTAAATTTTATTGGAGACGATAATACAATGTCCAATGTTTTTAGTGAGTTTTTGGATATTTTTCAAACAGGCATAAATAATATTACATCAGAAGAAATTAATATAGAGCAATTTGATATTCCGAAAGAAATAAAGGATGATTTAGTAGAAAAAATAAAAAAAGAAAAGACAATATTTTTTGGAATAAATGGAATTACATATTCATTAAAAAAAACAAAGGATAATTATAAAATTAAAAAAATCGGATTAGAACATTTGTCAAATAATGGCTCTAAAATTGTTTTTGATTTTGATAATGAATCTGACGGAACTCAAAGATTGTTTGATAAGTTTGCACTCTAAGTTAACATATGGTATTGTTGAATTATTTCTTGAATTATCTAAGAATAATGAAAGCCAGTTAATAGCTACTACTCACGAATCGTTACTTCTTGACTTAAATCTATTACGCAGAGATGAAATATGGTTTGTTGAAAAAGAACAAAATAGTTCAAAACTATTTTCATTAGATGAATTCAAAGTTAGAAATGATAAGATAGTTAAAAAGGATTATTTATTAGGCAGGTATGGTGCTATTCCAATATTTAAAAATTTTAAAAATTTTAATTTCTAAGTATGCCAAATAGATTAAGACCACGCAATATTTTTGGTGAAAGAGAAAGAAAACAAGAAAGTATCATTCCAAAAGATATTTTTGTTATTTCTATTGCTTCAGAAGGAAAAACAGAAGAGCAATATTTTGATAGTTTATCAGAAAAACTTAATAATAAAATTATTAAAATAGATAGATTGATAAGAGATGATGAGCGAGACACTAAAAGTCATCCAATACATATAATTGATTTGCTTGATGAAAGAGTTGAAAATTGGCGAGAACATGGAGCTGAAGCAAATGAATTATGGATGGTTGTTGATAGAGATAAGCAGAATGTAAGCAAAGAACAGCTTGAAAGAATTTTTTCAAAATGTAAAGAAAAAGGATATAACATAGCATTGTCAAATCCAACCTTTGAGCTATGGTTATTATTTCATATCACAGATATTGCAAACTACAATAAAGAAAAGTTGTTGAACAATGAAAAGGTAAACAAAAATCGTAGATTTCTTGATAAGGAACTTTCAAATCTAAATGGAGGTTTTAAAAAAAATAATTTGAAATTTGACGATTTTTATGATGGAATTAATGATGCTATTGAACGTGCAAAAGAATTACCAACAAATAATAATGAATTACTTAATAAATTGGGAACGAGTGTATCTATATTAGTAGAACAGATTATAAAATAAAAACGACAACATTGTGCTTGATGTCAGTCATTTATCATGCGATGCGGGGTTTTCACCGCACAATTATTCATCATAAATTTATAATTTATGAAAATAAGCCCAAACGCAAGATTTATAATATTTTTAAAAATTAAAAAAAAATAAAATTTTGGACGATTTTTGGAAAAAATTTTTTTTATTTTAAATTATAAAATCTTAAAATTTTGGACGATTTTTGAAAAAATTTTTTTTTAATTTGAAATTAAAAAATGTTGAAATTTTTATTAAATTTAAAATGTTAAAATTTTGGGCAAATTTTGAAAAAAAATTTTTTTTATTTTGAAAATAAAAAATATTAAAGTTTTGGACGTTTTTTGAAAAAATTTTTTTATTTTGAAATTAAAAAACATTAAAATTTTGGACGATTTTTGAAAAAAAATTTTTTTATTTTTAAATTAAAAAATCTTAAAATTTTCACGATTTTTGAAAAAAATTTTTTTTGAAATTAAAAAACATTAAAATTTTTACGATTTTTGAAAAAAAAGTTTTTTTAATTTTGAAATTAAAAAATGTTAAAATTTTGGACGTTTTTTGAAAAAAAATTTTTTTTTAATTAAAAAACATTAAAATTTTCACGATTTTTGAAAAAAATTTTTTTTTAATTATAAAATAAAATTTATTAGATTGATTTAATTTTTATAAAAAATTATAAAAAAATTTGGAATAATATTTTTTTTTACATTTGCAACGGTTTTGAAAAATATAAATTATATATAATTTAAATGAGATTTATAAACAAACATATTAAAAATGCTTTATGTAACATAGTTACTCAAAATTACCCATTACACACAATTAAAAAAAACTATTAATAAAAAAAATGTATTTTTGCAATTAATAAAATAAAATTAATGGAAAAACGAGACAGATATATAAAACGGATAAATAGAAGTTTATCTCTTATGAGATTTGAAATAGAACAGCTCAACAAGATTAATCTGACAGATTATAATATCATCGCAGAAAATTTTTATAAAGACTTGCTTGTGTTTTATGGTTTTGAACTCAAAAACCTGAATGAGAAAAAATATAATGCTGAAAGTATTGATTTAGTTGATGAAGAAAACAAAATAGCAATTCAAGTAACTTCAAGAAATGATGCAAAAAAAATACATGATACTATTAAAGGCTTTAACAAACCAGAATATGATGAATACAAACAACTGATAATGTTTTTAATAGGAAAACCCAAGTTGAAATATAAAGCTGATTTTACGAAAAAAAATCTTTTTTCATTTGATAAAAAAAAAGACATAATTGATGTTGATGATATCATTAAAAAATTTCGTAGTTATCCTGCAAAACAACTTGAACCAATCGTTGATTTCTTAGAAAAAAAATCAGAAATAAATGAAAAAAGTGACCCTGATGGTAAAAGTCTTCGCTTTATTGAGCATTTTGATTTTTTAATGACAAAATACGGTAGATTTATTTCTATATATACTGGTGCTTTGCTTGAAGCAAAATCTGATATTGACGGAGTAAGAGTAAATAAAATAAATGTATATCTGCAAAATTTGAGTGATGATTATCTAACAAAATATTCAAATAATCCAAAAGACGCATTAAATGAATTGGTCAATTATTTTGAAACTGAAATAAGCACATCAAACACAAATTATGATAGATTAGCTATCGAATTTTATTTGTTAGATGAATTGATTAATTGTAATGTATTTCCAAACCCAAAAACATAAAAAATGTTAGTTTCAAAAGATGAAAATATTAAAACTTCGGCAGTTTATGTTGGTTCACTGGTTTTACAACACATAAAAAATACTAAAAAGGATAAAATAACAATATTTGAAATTGCAGAAAATTTGCAAAAAAATAATATTATTAGTTATAGACATATTGTTTTTGCTCTTATGTTTCTTTATTCTTGTAAAATAATTGACTTTAAAGAACCTTATATTTACAAACTATGATAATATTAAAAAAATTATATACAGAACCTGAATATTTTAAACCAATTCAATTTAATACAGGAGTTAATCTTATTATTGGCGATAAATCCGATAAAAGCAAAAAAACGAATGGAGTAGGTAAATCTATTTGCGTAGAATTTATTAATTTTTGCTTGTTGAAAGGTAAAAAAGACAGTAGAGTTATGAAAATCCCTGATAATGACTTTCCGCTGGACACAAAAATAATACTCGACATAAAAATCAATGACATAGAACTTTCTATCATTAGAAAAAGGGATAAGCTTGATAATGTTTTGATAGTAAAAGAAAATCAAGAAATATTTTTCAATACTATTTCCAAAGCTTCTGATTACTTACAAAATATACTGTTTGTTAATCAAACAAATAAATCTGTTTTTCCATCTTTTCGACAATTATTTTCGCCTATCATTAGAGATGAACGCTCTGAATTTAAAGATTTAATAAATACTTTTGATACAAAAAAAAGAATTCCACCTGATTTTATTCCTCATTTATTTTTATTAGGTTTTGATATAAGTATATACATAGATTTTAAAAGAGTATTTAAACAAATCGAAAAGCAAACTACATATATAAGAAAACTTAAAAATGATATTACAGAAAATCGCAGTTTAAAATTAACTGATGTTCGTGCAAAAGTAAATGCTTTGGATGATGAAGTAAAAAAGCTCAATAAAGCAATAGAAGGATTACACAGTAATGAAGCTTTTGAAAGTGTTCAAAAAGATTTAATAAACTTAGAAACAGAATTAGACAGTTTACGAATAAGACAAAAAGCGTTAAAATATGAAATAAAAAAAATTCAATCTTTACCAAAGCCAGAAAGTATTAGTAAAACAGAAATAGCAATTCTTTATAACCAATTTAAGCAAGGATTAGGTGATTTAATTGAAAAATCACTATCAGACCTTGAAATTTTCAAAGCTAAAATTGATAATTTCAGAAATAATATTATTAATAAAAAACTTGAAAAGCTAACAACAGAATTAAATAAAACAGCTATTAAGATAGGTGAAAAAGATAAAAAATATTCAGATATATTAAAAACAATTGATGACGGGAAAATTCTTAAAAACTTAAAAACAGGTTTAAGCGTTTTCAATAAAAAAAGTGAAGAGTTAAATAAAATACGTTATCAGATGACTGCTTATGATGAAGCAGACAAACATAAAAAAAATGTTTTAAAACCACGATTAGATGAATTAAAACTCGATATCAATAAACAAATTACAGAAAATGAACTAATTAGAAATAGTTTTGAACAGACAATTCTTGATATTCACGAAATTATAATGAATAATAAAGAAGCTTCTTTTTATATAAATACAAAAAAAGCATCAAATAGTAAACATTATATTGACTTTGAAATGCGAATATTCGATGACGGAAGTCGTAGTGTTGAAAGGACTAAGGTTTTCATTTATGATATGGCTTTAATGTTCAACGAACATACCAAAGAAAAGCATCCACGATTACTAATCCACGATAATATTTTTGACGTTGACCAAGATACCTTAGTGCAAAGTTTGAATTATCTATCAAAGCAAGAAGAATTATATCCCAATGATTTTCAATATATTTTAACTCTAAATAGAGATAAAATAGAAAATGAAGAAAAACAAGAACTAATAAATCTTGATATTACTTCTCACAGAATAGCGAATTTTACAAAAAAAAATCGGTTTTTAAAAATTGTCTATAAAGAAAAATAAAGTATGTAATATTAGGCTGGTTGTTAGTAGTTTGCGTCATCGTTCATGATGACCCCAAAATCATCGTGGATGATGACGCATAAAAAATTTTTTTAATTTGAAAATTCGTAAAAAATTATCGTTTTTTGAAAAAATTTTTTTTTAATTGAAATTTAAAAAATCTTAAAATTTTCACGTTTTTTGAAAAAAAATTTTTTTTATTTTGAAATTAAAAAACATTAAAATTTTCACGTTTTTTGAAAAAAATTTTTTTTAATTCAAATTTAAAAAATATTAAAATTTTGGACGAATTTGAAAAAAATTTTTTTATTTTTAAATTAAAAGATGTTGAAATTTTGGACGTTTTTTGAAAAAAATTTTTTTATTTTTAAATTAAAAGATGTTGAAATTTTGGACGTTTTTTGAAAAAAATTTTTTTATTTTTAAATTAAAAAATGTTAAAATTTTGGGCGTTTTTTGAAAAAAATTTTTTTTTAATTGAAATTAAAAAACATTAAAATTTTGGACGTTTTTTGAAAAAAAATTTTTTTTATTTTAAATTAAAAAATATTAAAATTTTCACGTTTTTTGAAAAAAATTTTTTTATTTTAAAATTAAAAAATGTTAAAATTTTCACGTTTTTTGAAAAATTTTTTTTTATTTCAAAATTAAAAAATATTAAAATTTTGAACGATTTATTAAAAAAATTTTTTTTTAATAATTTTTTTTATTTTTGTAAAAAAATTAGAAATATTTTATGAAATTCGGAAAAATAAATATAAAAAATTATAAAATACTTAAAAATCTAAAATTAGATTTTACAGATAAAAAAGGCAAAGCTTTAGATATTGTAGTTTTGGCTGGTTTGAATGGAACTGGCAAAACAAGTATCTTAGAATATTTAAAAGAAAAATTATTAATAGAAAATAAACTTTCTATTAATAATAAAATAGCAATAATAACAGTAGAAAAAGGTATTGATGATGGTACATCATTTATGTATTTTCCTGCTAATTATCTTTCTGTAGGATTTTTTTCTGATTCTCATAAAAATAAAAATGATATTTTTTTAAAATCCATTATAAAATATATAGATAAATTAGTCTTTGATGAAAATAAAAATCCACAAGATGCTTATTCAGAAATACGTAATATTTTCAATAATATTTATAAAAATTTTGATTTAAAATTTCGGTTTTCTAACCTTGACAGAAATAGAGATCTCTTTTTTATTAATGAGCAAAATGTAAAAATTAAATTAGAAGAATTGTCAAAAGGAGAACAAGAATTAATACAACGGACATTTACTCTTTATTTAAGCAATATAAAAGATGGATTAATTTTAATAGATGAGCCGGATGCTTCTTTACATCCCATTTGGCAAAAATATTTATTAGAAGTTTATAGAAGTTTTGCAAAACGGAATAATAACCAAATTATTTTAGCGACGCATTCGCCTTTTGTCATTGCTTCTGCGAAAGCTGAAGAAGTTTTTTTATTACAAACAAATAAAGAGGGAAATATAACAGTTTCAAATCCCAAATATTCAAAAGGTCATTCTATCTCTTATATTCTTTCAGAAATCATGAATACTGATTTTCGTAATAATGAAATAGTAGAGGATTATTTATCTTTGGTGAGAGAGGGAAAACACAAAAGTGAAAAAGGTCAAAAATTAAAAAAAGAACTTGATGAATTATTAAAAATAGAAAAATTATCAATTTCTGAAAAAAAAACAGATTATTTAGAAAAACGTAAAAAAGAAGCAAAAAAATTTAATTTGAATAAAAAGGCTAGAAAAGAAATTATTAGTAAATTAAAATCTTCTCAAAAAGATCTTTGTTGTTATTGTGAGTGTAGAATAAATTATAAAAACCAACATATAGAACATTTTTTTGAACAAAAAACACATAAAGCTTTAATTTTTGATTATCCAAATAATTTATTTTTGTCTTGTGAAGGTGAACCTGAAACAGAACAAGAACAAAAAAATAGAAAACAAAATATTACCTGTGGACATAAAAAATCAAATGTTAATTTAGAAAATGTAAATTATGTTCTGTTAATTAATCCACAAAAAATTGAAAAAATTTTATTTTTATATTTGGAGAATGGAAAAATAGAAGCAAGTAAACAATGTAATGAACAAGAAGAAAAAAAAGTTAATTATAGCATTAAAAGATTAAATTTAGATTGTGAAAAATTAGAAAGGAACAGAAGAGAAGCTATTTTTCGCATAGGAAAAGAGCTTTTTATATTGTCAATTATGGAACAAAAAAATTATATTCGGATGCTTTTAAATGAAAATAATGATGAATTTCCTGCTTTTTATTCTGCAATAAAAGATAATTTTGGATTTATCATAAATATTTAAAAATAAATTCTTTTAATTTCAAAATAAAAAATATAAAAATTTTGGACGTTTTTTGAAAAAATTTTTTTTATTTTGATTTTAAAAATCTTAAAATTTTCACGTTTTTTGAAAAAAAAATTTTTATTTTGAAATTAAAAAATCTTAAAATTTTCACGATTTTTGAAAAAATTTTTTTTATTTTAAATTAAAAAATGTAACCGCTCATTATAGTATGGTAAAAAAAGTTTTTTCGCAAAAAACAAAAACCATAAAGCTTTGATTTTAAGGTTGTTGCGTTTTTTGTAAAATGCAAAATTGCGTTTTTTGTAAAATGCAAAAAATTGAAATTTACCATACTATAATGAGCGGATACTAAAAAATATTAAAATTTGGCATTTTTTTTGAAAAAAATTTTTTTTAACATTTTTTTCGACCAAACATTGGAGGTTAAAAAAGAAACCTCCAATGTTATTTTTTAATAATATTAAAATTTTTATGATTTTTGAAAAAAAAATTTTTTATTTTGAAAAAATTTTAGACGAATTTGAAAAAAAAATTTATTTTGAAATTAAAAAATCTTGAAATTTTGGAAGATTTTTTGATTTTTTTTTTAATTAAAATTAAAAAACATTAAAATTTTCACGATTTTTTTGAAAAAATTTTTTTTTATTTTCAAGATAAAAAATATTAAAATTTTGGACAATTTTTGAAAAAATTTTTTTTATTTTGAAATTAAGAAATGTTAAAATTTTCACGATTTTTGAAAAAATTTTTTTTATTTTTAAATTAAAAAAATCTTAAAATTTTGGACGATTTTAAAAAAAAATATTTTTTATTTTGAAAATAAAAAATATTAAAATTTGGCATTTTTTTTGAAAAAATTTTTTTTAATAATATTAAAATTTTTATGATTTTTGAAAAAAAAATTTTTTATTTTGAAAATTAAAAATATTAAAGTTTTGGGCGTTTTTTTGAAAAAAAATTTTTTATTTTTTAATTTCAAAATCTTAAAATTTTGTCGTTTTTTGAAAAAATTTTTTTTATTTTAAATTAAAAAACATTAAAATTTTCACGATTTTTGAAAAAAATTTTTTTAATTCCAAAATAAAAAATATTAAAATTTTGTCAATTAAAAAAAAATTGAAATTTAAAAATTAATAGAAATGTCTGGAATTTATATACATATTCCTTTTTGTAAACAAAAATGTAATTATTGTGATTTTTTTTCTGTTGTTTCAAAAAAGAATATAAAAAATTATTTGCAAGCAATATTAATAGAAATTGAATTACAGAAAAATTTTTTAAATAAAGAAATTGAAACTATTTATTTTGGTGGCGGTACACCGTCTATTTTATCTGTTTATGACATAAATAAAATTTTAGAAAAAATTGAAAAAAATTTTATTTTGAATGATAATGTAGAAATTACTTTGGAAGCAAATCCAGAAAATTTAAATAAAAATTATTTAAAAAATTTAAAATCGACAAAAATTAATCGTTTGAGTATAGGTATTCAATCTTTTAATGATGAAGATTTAATTTTTTTAAATAGGAAACATAAAAAAAAAGATAGTATAATTTCCATAAAAAACGCTCAAAATCTCGGTTTTGAAAATATAAGTATAGATTTAATTTATGGAATTCCGAATATGAATTTAGGACGTTTTTTAGAAAATTTAAATATTTTTTTTAATTTAAAATTACAACATCTATCAGCCTACAGTTTAGAATTTGAAGAAAAAACTATTCTTTATAGATTATTAAAAAAAAATATAATTAAAAAAGTTTCAGAAGAAAAAAGTTTACAGTTTTTCAAACTTCTTGTAAAAAAAGCTATAGAAAATAATTTTATTCATTATGAAATTTCTAATTTTGGAAAAAAAAATTTTTTTTCTATTCACAATTCAAATTATTGGAAAAATAAAAAATATCTTGGAATAGGTGTTTCTGCACACAGCTACAATAAAATTTATAGAAAATGGAACATTTCTAATATATCTAAATATATTGATTCTATCAAAAACAAAAATGAAATTATTGCTGAAAAAGAAATTTTAGATAATAAAACAAAATATAATGATTATATTTTAACAAGTTTAAGAACAATTTGGGGAATAGATTTAATAAGAATAGAAAATAATTTTGGTATATTTTTTAAAAAATATTGTTTAAAAAATTCACAAAAATTCATAAAAAAAAATCTTTTAATTAAAAAGAATAATAAAATTATTTTCTCTGAAAAAGGAAAATTTATTATAGACGGAATTATATCAGATTTGTTTTTTATATAAAAACATTGAAATTTTGGAAAAATTAAAATTATTAATTTTTTTTTTTTAATTATAAAAAATTATTAAATTTTTTTTTCTTTAAATTATAAAAAATATAAATTTGTCTTTTTTTATGAAAAATACGCCTATTGATCATATAATTGTTAAAAAACAAATTTCTAAAATTCTTAAAGAAAGTAATTTAGAAGTTTTGGGGAAAGCAAAGATTCGTAATCTTGTCAAATTAGTAAATTTGATAGAATCAGAAACGGGAGAAAAGTTCATTCGTATGGAAATGGGAGTTCCTGGTTTAAATCCTTCTAAGTTTGGAACAGATGCAGAGAAGAAAGCTCTTGATTCAAATAAAGCGTCTAAATATCCAAATATGGAAGGAATTCCAGAGTTGAAAAAAGAAATTGTTTTATTTGTAAAAAATTTTCTTGATATAAAAGTTAATGAAGAAAGTTGTGTTCCAACAGTTGGTGCAATGCAAGGAAGTTTTGCATCTTTTCTTGTTGCGAATAAATCAAATAAAAAAAAAGATACTATTCTTTTTATAGACCCAGGTTTTCCTGTTCAGAAACAACAAGTTGAAGTTCTTGGAATGAAATATGAAACTTTCGACGTTTATAATTATAGAGGCGAGAGTCTAAGAGACAAATTGGAATTTTATTTATCTAAAGGTAATATTTCTTCTATTTTGTACTCTAATCCAAATAATCCATCTTGGATTTGTTTCTCTGCAAAAGAGTTAAAAATTATTGGAGATCTTGCAAATAAATACGATACAATTATTATAGAAGACTTAGCTTATTTTGCTATGGATTTTAGAAAAGATTATTCTAAAATTTCTAAACCACCCTTTCAACCAACGGTTGCAAAATATACAGAAAATTATATTTTGTTAATATCTAGTTCAAAATCATTTAGTTATGCTGGACAAAGAATAGGAATGCTTGTAATGTCAAATAATTTATTTAAACGAGAATTTGATGATTTAGTGATTACTTATAAAAGTAAAAATTTCGGCTATTGTATGATTTTTGGTGCTTTATATGCTTTATCTTCTGGTGTTGCACATACTGTTCAGTATGGTCTAACAGGAATTTTAAATGCTGTAAATACTGGAAAACTTGATTTCGTTGCAGAGATAAAAGAATATGGAGAACGAGCAAAAATTATGAAAAAATTATTTTTAGAAAATGGTTTTAAAATAGTTTATGAGAAAGATGAGAAAGAAAAAATTGCAGATGGTTTTTATTTTACTTTTTCATATCCGGGAATGTCCGGAAACGAATTACTTGAAAATTTAATTTATTATGGAGTAAGTGCAATTGCATTAAACACAACCGGAAGCGAAAGAACAGAAGGTTTAAGAGCTTGTGTTTCACAAGTAAAAAGGGAACAATTTAAAGATTTAGAGTTTCGTTTAAAAAAATTTAATAAAGATTTTTAAATTTTTATTTTGAATAAAAAAATTTTTTTTTCAAAAAATGCCAATTTTTTTAATTTTTATAGAAAAATATGAAAAATATAAAATTTTTCATATTTTTTTTAATTAAAAATTAAAAGAAATTTTTGTTCCTAAAGTAAATGGTTCTTGAACAAAAGCAACACGACTTGGAGATTCATAAGAAATTCCACCGTCATAAGTGTAACGTTTATTATTATTTCCAAATTGAAGAATATTCATCATATAAATTGTAACAGCAATACTATTTTTTCTATAAGAAATTCCAGCATTTAATCTCCAATCCATATCATAAACACCTTTATCTTTAATGTCATCTAATGTTTCAACTAATGCTTCTTCATATTCTGTTCCTTTTACACCATTTTCCAGAACCTCAAAACCATCTTTTGCTCCGGTAAATTCCCAATAAATACGACTGTCCAAATGTAAACTAAAATTTCTATACTTATATCTTAGCCAAATTTTACTAATATTATCAGACCAATTATTCAAATTATTGCCAACAGAACTTAAAGCTATGTCATTTCTCGTTGTATCACGATAATCTGAATAACTAATTCCGCTTCTATCTGCACTTTTATCTAACTTCCAATCTATTAATTTTGTATAAGAATGGTTAAATGCAATAACAAAATCTTCATTAAAATTATATTTAATTTCTGTTTCTAATCCAAATAATTTTAACTCTCCAATAAATGAAGTTTGTCTTTCTGTTCCATTCCAACCATGGACTTCCAAATCATTATAATAAGAAATAGCAGTAAATTGTAAGTTATTATTAATTAGTGTATTCCAAATAAATTCTAAACCTTTGAAAACTTCTGGTTCAGGTGTACTATAACCTTTCTTATGTTGCATCAATAAATTCATAGGAACACTCATTCTTGCAGATTGATATTGTCCAATTAATTTTACGATATTATTATCATTTATTTTTGAAGTAACAGCAAATCTTGGAGAAACCATCCATTCAGAATAAGTATTTTTATCTGCACGTCCGGAAATTAAAAGATTCAAATATTCACTATAATCAAAATTTACTTCTCCAAGTAAAGAAAAAGTTGTTGCACTCCAACCATCACCAACAAGAACCGCCTGCTCTGGATTAACAGCATAATTTCTTGAAGAGTATTTTTCTATTTCTTCTTTGAACCAATCATAATGCAAAGAATTTTCATCACTAATAATATAAGACATACGAAAATCTTTTTTATCATCTCCCCATCCTGTACCATAGGTTTTATGAGAAACTTCCATTCCAAAAGCAGAACGTATATTTTCATTAAAGTCTAATTTTGCAATAATTTTCCCATATAATTCATCTTCAGAAAAATTCATATAATATTGTCTTGCGTTGTATTGGTCAGAAAGAGCTGGTTTTAAAAAATTAATAACATCCTGAGGAAGTGAAGATTTATATTTTTTTGGATATCTAGAACGTCTCTCAAAATCTTGTGAAGCATAACTAAAAGTAGTATTTAATTTAAATAAATCATTAAATTTATGATTATTTTCAATAACAGTCAAATAATGTTTTGCTCTAAAAACATATAAATTATCAAAATCGCCATAAGTTTCTTCACCGTCTTCGTCAAAACCTGTATGTAATTGTGTTTGTGTATAAATACCATTATTTAATGCTGTTCCTGAATTTGTATATCTTCCCCAAATCCTCCAATCATCAAATAATTTTAAATCTATATTAAATTTTACCTGCGGTTTATCATCTGCATCTCTAAAATAATCTAAAGGTTTATCAGAATATTTGCTTTCTTCTTTATGGTCATCTGTACCAACATAACCGAAATAACCTTTTCCAACTTTTGTATCTACAGCATAAGATTTCGGAGAAAAACCTTTTGTAGAAGTCAAACTTAGAGAAGTATATAATTGCATTTTATCTTTAGAAAAACCATAATTTATGTTTCCACCGTAAGATTCATAAGGATAATATTCTGTTAGATTAACAGAATTTCCATTATCAAAAGATTTTGTAATTATATTGATAACTCCCATGATTGCACCAGGTCCATAAGTAACAGCACCAGGTCCACGTATAATTTCTATTCTATCAATATCATCTAAATCCCAATTTTGAAGTTCTATTTTTGAACCAGATTGTTGATTAACATTTTTACCATTAACAAGTAAAAGTGTTTTGTAATCTTGGTCGATAATTTGACCACGCATTCCAATATGCGCACCAGTAAAATGATTCATCCACAAAGCACTTGGTACATAAACTTCTAATAAATCATAAATATTTCTCGCAGGAGTAATTTCTATATCCTCACGAGTAATTACGGTCATAGAAACAGGTCTTTTTGAACCTTCTATTTCTATTATTGAACCGCCAGTAACAACAGCAATATTCATTAATTCTTCAAGTGAAAGCTCCAAATAATTAATGGTATCTTTTTCTTGTGCTAATAATTTATTTATTTCTAAAAATAAAGATATTATTACAAAAAAAAATATCAAAAATTTTTTATTAATATTTCTCATAATTTTTTTATATATAAAAAAATTATGTACGTAAAATCATTTGTAATGTTACAAATTTTTTATAAAATTATGGATTTTATTTTGTAATTTTTATTTAAAAAAAAAATTTTTTTTATTAAAATTATATTTTTTTTGTAAAAAATGTTTTTTACGAATAGAATAAATTTATAATCGTTTTTTGCAAAATTATGAAAAAAATACAAAA
>NBLL01000110.1 GCA_002084355.1 Bacteroidetes bacterium 4572_128
TTTTGCATTTTACAAAAAACGCAACAACCTTAAAATCAAAGCTTTATGGTTTTTGTTTTTTGCGAAAAAACTTTTTTTACCATACTATAATGAGCGGTTACATTAATTTTTAAAAAAAAGTATAAAAATCCTATTATGTATCAAACATGAACGCTTGATTTTTTTTAATTATTTTATAAAAAAAAATTTTTTCCAAAATGGCGTTTTTTTTAATGATTTTGAAAAAAATATTTTTCCAAAATGGCGTTTTTTTTAATGATTTTATAAAAAAAATTTTTTTCAAAATGGCGTTTTTTTTAAAACATTAAATTTTTTTTGAAAAATTTTTTTGATTTAAAAATATAAAAATTTTGAAATTTTTTATACATAAAAAATTTAAGTAATGAAAAGAAAAATAAATTTATTGATTTTGATATTATTTATTATATCAAATAATTTTAATGCTCAGGAATTTTCAATACACTCTTTAAAAATTGGAGCTGGCTACGGAGTTTCTCATGGTAAAAAAAATTCTGGTTTTGGTATTTTCCATTCTTTTGGTTATCAAAAAAATATATGGAAAAATAGATTTAGATTAAACCCTAATTTTTCTTTTGGAACTTACAGCACAAAACTTTTTACATGTGTAAAAGATGAATATTTTAATTCTATTAATTTCGAAATTAATTTATTTTTTGATTTTATAAAAACAGAAAATTATTCTTTATTTATTGGAAATGGTTCTTTTCTAAATCATTCGAAAGGTTTAATTGGAACAGGAGGAGACCCTGAAAGTTATGGAAACCGTCAAGAATCAGAATATACAAATTATATTTATTTTGGGTTATACATTACTGCTGGACTAAGATATAATAATCCAAATAAAAGGATCGCATTAAATATAATGCCATTTAATTTTCATATTGGTACTTCAAACTTTTTTGAAGTATATGGAAAAATAGAAATAGATATTAAATTTTGAAAATTTTCAAGAAAAGAAAAAAAATTTTTTCAAAAAATGCAATTTTTTAATGATTTAAAATATAAATTTTTTGGCATTTTTTGAAAAAAATTTTTTTTTTGATTTTAAAAAATATTAAAATAATGATTTTTTTCAAAAAAATCATTATTTTAGGTTTATTAGAATTTTTCTATAAATAATTAGTTTCCATAAAAAATATCACCAGACACATTATATTGAAAAGTATTATCTTCTAATGTTGGATCCATATAACTTTCGTAAATATAAATACCATAATTATCAGAATATTTAATTATAGAATTAGAAACTGACATAAACCCAGTATCCATAACAATATTTCCTTTTACTGAACCTCCATATTCTACTATGCAGTGGTCCAAAGCAGAATTACTTGCTAAGTTACTAAATTTTAAACCTACAAAATCTCCTCTTTCTTTTTCCATTTCATTAGATGTAAAAATTATTTTTTCTGATGCTGTACCCAAAGCAGTTAATTTTCCTATATCATAGGAACCTCGTTTTAACCATAAAGAAGAAATATTATAAATATTTTCTGTATTAATTAATATTCCTTTATTATTAATAATATTCCCACTTCCAATTGTACTTACATAATCAGGACAAATATTTATTGCATATCCAGTTATATTTTCAATAGTATTATTTCTAAATTTATCAAATCCTAAATATGGGTTAAAACTAATTCCATCACTTTCTGAGTATTGAATAATACAATTTTCTATAGTTAATAATGTATTTTCTATTGCATATTCAGATGTAGGAGAAGTATTTATCATAGATTCGGTATCACCTCCACCATATTCAATAATACAATTTTTTAAAACACTATTTCCCGCATTTAAAAATTTAATATCTCCCCAGTCTCCTTCATTTTTTTCATCCATAGCAGAAGTAAATATTATTTTTTCTGAGGATGTTCCTTTTGCAATCAATTCTCCCGGATAATAATCTTTTCCAACAGATAAATAAGCATATTCTTTAAAAGCGATAGTTGTTCCCTCTTGAATTCTTAAAGTTCCGGATATACTTACATATTCATCAATCAAATATGGAACAGTTTGTTTTTTCCATGTTTCGTCATTTTGTGAAAAATTACCAGCTTTAATTAAAATACCGTTATTTTCCATAACATTTTGTTCGCCAAGCATATGAACATAATTAGGAAATATTTCTATATCATAAGAATCACAATTTTTAATTGTATTTCTAACAAAAGATTGGAATCCATTTGAACTATTATCTATAATTATTCCAGATGACGCTGAATGTTCTATTAAGCAATTTTCCATTTTTAAATTACCATAATTTAATAAAATAGACGCAGAGTTACTTCCATATCCACCAGCATATAATATATTGCAATACTTTAAAGAATTTGTACTTTCACCGGCAAATTTAATATAATCCCAATCACCTTTACTTGGTTCTTCTTTATAAGAAGTAAAAGTAATTTGATTCTCTGATGTACCGTTTGCTTCTATTTGACCATATACAATCAATTTTGAACCTTCTTTAAATTTTATTATTGTTCCGGGCATTATAGTTAAAATCCTATACTCTGTAATACTTACTTCATTTTCTATTACGTAAATATTATCAGCAGTCCAAGTTGTTGATTGAGTATTAATGTCTCCTGTTATTATAATTTCTTCTTTTTCTTTTACAAGAATCTTAATTTGTCCACTTATTTCGTCAGTATCTTCACCACTTGAAATTTTTAATGTGAATGTAAAATCTCCTGCACTTGTATAAACATGACTAGGATTTTCTTCTGTAGAAGTTTCATTATCTCCAAAATCCTTGATTCACCGACATTACTTTCTACGGTTGTCATTTCAATGCAAGCTTCCAAAGTTGACTTTTTAACCTCTTCATTATCATCATCTTTTTCACAAGATATGAAAACAAAAACAAATATTCCTAAGAATATTAAAAATTTTAAATTTTTCATTATTAAAGTATTAATGATTTAAAAAAACAAAGTAAATAATTTTTTTTATTTAAAAAAAAAATTATTTTTGTTTTTTTTTAAAACAATTTTTGTAAAAAAATTTAATTAAAAATTATGTCAAAAGGATTTTATAATGTTCCAATAGCTGAGAACGAGCCCATTTTAAATTATTTAGCAGACAGCTCTGAAAAAAAAGAACTGAAAAAAGTAATTGAAGAATTTCGTTCTGAAGAAATAGAAATTCCTATGTATATAGGTGGCAAAGAGGTCAAGACAGGAAATTTAGAAAGAATTTTTCCTCCTCACGACATCAAACATACTCTTGGATATTATCATAAAGGAGAAACAAAACATATAAAAGATGCGATAAGTGCTTCTTTAGAAGCTCGTGAAAAATGGGCAAATATATCTTGGGAACATAGAGCGTCTATTTTCTTAAAAGCTGCTGATTTAATTGCTGGACCATACAGAGCAAAAATAAATGCCGCAACTATGTTGGGACAGTCTAAGAATGTATTTCAAGCTGAAATAGATGCTGCTTGCGAGTTGATAGATTTTTTGAAATTCAATGTTGAATTTATGGCGGATATTTATCGTCAACAACCTGAATCGTCTCCGCAAATTTGGAATAGGTTAGAACAAAGACCATTAGAAGGTTTTGTGTTTGCTTTAACACCTTTTAATTTCACTTCCATTGCTGGAAATTTACCTTCGGCTCCTGCTTTAATGGGAAATGTTGTTGTATGGAAACCTTCGCGTACAGCGGTTTATTCGGCAAAAGTAATTATGGACGTTTTCAAAGAAGCGGGACTTCCTGACGGAGTAATTAATTTAGTTTATGTTTCTGGACAAGCGGCTGGAAAAGAAATTTTTAGTCATAGTGATTTTGCGGGAATACATTTTACCGGTTCTACTGCTGTTTTTCAAAATATTTGGAAAACCATAGGAGAAAATATTTATAAGTATAAAACTTATCCGAGAATAGTTGGTGAAACAGGAGGAAAAGATTTTATTTTTGCGGAGAAAACTTCAAAAACAAAAGAACTTTCAACTGCGCTTTAAATGGGAACTCCGGAAGATTTCACTAATTTCATCAATGCTGTAATTGACGAATATACTTTCGATAAACTTGCTCGTTTTATTGACGACGCAAAAAAAAGCGACGAAACAGAAATTATTGTAGGTGGAAATTATGACAAATCTAAAGGTTATTTTATTGAGCCAACTGTAATAGTTACGAAAAATCCAAAATATATAACTATGGAAGAAGAGTTATTTGGACCGGTTTTGACTATTTATGTTTATGACGAAAATAAAACAGAAGAAACTTTAGATATTTTAAATGAAACATCTATTTATGCTTTAACAGGTGCGATATTTTCACAGGATAGATATTTTATAGAATATGCAACGAAAAAACTTGCCAATTGTGCAGGTAATTTTTACATAAATGATAAACCAACAGGTGCAGTAGTTGGACAACAGCCATTTGGAGGAGCAAGAGGTTCCGGTACAAATGATAAAGCGGGTTCTATGATTAATTTACTTCGTTGGGTTTCGCCACGTACAATCAAAGAAAATTTCGTCCCACCAACAGATTATCGTTATCCTTTCTTAAATGAAAAATAAATTTAATAAAAAATAAAAAGAGGAATTATTTATTCCTCTTTTTATTTTTAAAATATTTTCAATTTTAGTCTAATTTTAATACTGCGAGGAAAGCTTTTTGTGGAATTTCTACGTTTCCAACTTGTTTCATTTTCTTTTTACCTTTCTTTTGTTTTTCTAATAATTTTCTTTTTCTTGTAATATCTCCACCGTAACATTTTGCTGTAACGTCTTTTCTTACTGCTTTTACTGTTTGTCTTGAAATAATTTTTGAGCCTATTGCCGCTTGTATTGCAATGTCAAACTGTTGTCTTGGTATCAATTCTTTTAATTTTTCGCACATTTTTTTTCCAAATTTATAAGCATTATCAAAATGTATTAAAGTTGAAAGTGCATCTACCTGTTCACCGTTTAGCAAAATTTCTAAACGAATTAATTTTGCATCTTTGTATTCCGATTGGTGATAATCAAAAGAAGCATAACCACGAGAAACGCTTTTTAATCTATCATAGAAATCAAAAACTATTTCTCCAAGTGGCATTTCAAAAGTCATTTCTACTCTATCGCTTGTTAAATAAATTTGATTTTTTAAAACTCCTCTCTTGTCAAGGCACAAATTCATAATAGAACCAAAATATTGAGATTTTGTAATAATTTGTGCTGTTATATAAGGTTCTTTTATTTTTTTAATCAATTTTTGCTCTGGCAAACCTGCAGGATTATGTACTTCTATGATTTTTCCTTTAGTTGTATGAACATCATAAGAAACATTTGGAACAGTAGTAATTACATTCATATTAAATTCTCTATCCAGACGTTCTTGTATTATTTCCATGTGTAAAAGTCCAAGAAAACCTGCACGAAAACCAAAACCTAAAGCCTGAGAAGACTCTGCTTCATAAGTTAAAGAAGCATCATTTAATTGTAATTTTTCCATAGAATACCTTAATTCTTCATAATCATCACTATCTACTGGATAAATTCCTGCGAAAACCATAGGTTTAACTTCTTCAAAACCAGAGATAGCTTTTTCACAAGGTTTTTCAACGTGAGTAATTGTATCACCAACTTTTACTTCTTTTGAGGCTTTTATTCCGGAAATAATATAACCAACATTACCTGTTTTTAATGTTTTTTTCTCTTCTAAATCAAGCCTTAAAATACCAATTTCATCTGCGTGATATTCTTTTTTTGTATTTACAAATTTTACAAAATCGCCTTTCGACAAACTACCATTTACAATTTTAAAATAAGCAATAATGCCTCTAAAAGAATTAAAAATAGAATCAAAAATAAGCATTTGTAAAGGAGCATTTTCATCTCCTTCAGGATGCGGAACTTTATTTATAATATTTTCTAAAATTTTTTCTATACCAATTCCTGTTTTCCCACTTGCTTCTATAATTTCACTCCTATCACAACCAATTAAATCTACTATTTGGTCTTTAACTTCTTCTGGCATAGCGGTTTGCATATCCATTTTATTTAAAATCGGTATAATTTCTAAATCATTTTCTATGGCGAGATATAAATTAGAAATTGTTTGTGCTTGTATTCCTTGCGTCGCATCGACAACAAGTAAAGCACCTTCGCAAGCAGCAATTGAACGAGAAACTTCATAAGAAAAATCAACATGTCCGGGTGTGTCTATTAAATTTAAAACATATTCTTCATTATTATAATTATGATTCATTTGAATGGCGTGGCTTTTTATTGTTATTCCACGCTCTCTTTCTATATCCATATTATCTAAAACCTGCTCTTTTAAATTTTTTTTAGAAATCGTTCCGGTAAACTCTAAAAGCCTATCTGCTAATGTACTTTTGCCATGATCTATATGTGCTATTATACAAAAATTTCTAATATTTTTCATAAATTTTTTTTTTTAAATATGCGCTATTATACAAAAATTTCTTATAATTTTTTTTTATAAAACAATTTATTAAAAATATAATAAAAATGATTTTATTTTAAAATGATTTTTTTATAAATTTCATTCTTACTTCACCAGTATTAGTATTAAAAATAATTTTCCGTCCATAATATCCACCTGTACTACTTCCAATTATAGAAATTTTTTCTTCTTTTAATATTTTTCTTGCGATTGTTATATTTCTCATTCCTACTTTTCCTTGTTTTAACGAATTTTTATTTTCCATATTTTCTAAAACTTTTGCTCCGCCAAATAATTTTGCTTTTAAATTTTCTCTTTTTGCACCATTTATTTTCATTTTTTTTATAAGTTCTTCTATTGCAATATCTCCATAGCGTGGAGAAGCGAGATTTTCTTTATTCCAAAAAGGTAACATAAAATGATTTATTCCGCCAATTTTTAATCTAAAATCAAATAAACAAACTGAAACACAAGATCCAAGAATTGTAATTATAAAATTAGGCTTTTTTGAGACAAATATAGATGATGGATATAAAAAAATATTTCCATTAATATTTAAATTTTTCATTATATAAAATTAAAATTTTTTTTAATTCTAATTTTTAATTGGAATTAAAAAAAAATTCAAAAAAACATTAAAAAATTGACGTTTTATGGAAAAAATTTTTTTTTTAAATTATAAAAAAACATTAAAAAAATGGCGTTTTATGGAAAAATTTTTTTTTTTTTAATTATAAAAAAATATTAAAAAATTGACGTTTTATTGAAAAAAAATTTTTTTTTAAAATTCATTAAAAAAATGGCATTTTATTGAAAAAAAATTTTTTTTTAATTATAAAAATCATTAAAATTTTGGCGTTTTATTGAAAAAAATTTTTTTTTAAATTATAAAAAAACATTAAAAAAATGGCGTTTTTTGGAAAAAAATTTTTTTTTAATTATAAAAATCATTAAAATTTTGGTGTTTTATTGAAAAAAATTTTTTTTTTAAAATTATAAAATTCATTAAAAAAATGTCGTTTTATGGAAAAAAAATGTTTTTTTTAATTATAAAATTCATTAAAAAAATGGCGTTTTATGGAAAAAATTTTTTTTTTTAATTATAAAATTCATTAAAAAATTGACGTTTTATGGAAAAAATTTTTTTTTTTAATTATAAAAAACATTAAAAAAATGGCGTTTTATGGAAAAAAATTTTTTTTTTTAATTATAAAATTCATTAAAAAAATGGCGTTTTATGGAAAAATTTTTTTTTAATTATAAAATTCATTAAAAAAATGCCGTTTTATGGAAAAATTTTTTTTTTTTTATTATAAAATTCATTAAAAAATTGGCATTTTTTTGAAAAAAATTTAGGTTTGTATCTGTTGAAAATTTTTTCTCAAAAAGCGTAAAAATTTTAACAATTTTTAAATTAAAATAAAAAAAACTTTTTCAAAAAAACGACGAAATTTTATTTTTTTAAACATTTATGTTTTGAAAACATCAATGTTTTTATTGCCAATTTTTGTGCTTCTATTGCAAATTCCATAGGCAATTTATTTAAAACATCTTTTGCAAAACCGTTTACTATCAAAGAAATTGCGTCTTCTTTGCTTAGACCTCTTTGTTGCAAATAAAAAATTTGGTCTTCTGCAATTTTTGAAGTTGTTGCTTCATGCTCAACTATTCCTGTTCTATTATTTACTTCTATATAAGGAAAAGTATGCGCCCCACATTTATCACCTATTAATAAAGAATCACAAGAAGAATAATTTCTAGAATTTGTGGAATTTTTCCCAATATGAACAAGACCTCTGTAAACATTACTGCTTTTCCCAAGAGAAACACCCTTAGAAATTATGGTGCTTTTTGTATTTTTTCCTATGTGTATAATTTTTGTTCCTGTATCTGCCTGCTGCTGATTATTCGTAACCGCAACCGAATAAAATTCGGCATTAGAATAATTACCTTTTAAAATGGTGCTTGGATATTTCCAAGTTACTGCAGAACCAGTTTCCATTTGTGTCCATGAAATTTTTGAATTATCTCCTTTACAAATTCCTTTTTTTGTAACAAAATTAAAAATCCCACCTTTACCATTTTTATCTCCTGGATACCAGTTTTGAACGGTAGAATATTTTACTTCGGCATTTTTCAAAGCAATAATTTCTACAACAGCAGCATGTAATTGATTTTCATCTCTTATTGGTGCAGTACAACCTTCTAAATAACTTACATAACTATCTTCGTCGGCTATTAAAAGTGTTCTTTCGAATTGACCGGTATTCTGAGCATTTATTCTAAAATAAGTTGATAACTCAACTGGACAACGAACACCTTTTGGAATATACGCGAAAGAACCATCACTAAAAACAGCCGAATTTAAAGCACTATAAAAATTATCACTATAATGAACAACTGAACCAAGGTATTTTTTTATCAATTCTGGATGCTCGACAACTGCCTCACTAAAAGAGCAAAAAATTATACCTTTTTCTTTTAAAGTTTTTTTGAAAGTTGTATGGACAGAAACGCTATCAATAACTGCATCAACAGCAACGCCAGAAAGAATTTTCTGCTCTTCTAAAGGAATACCTAATTTATTAAATGTTTCTAAAATTTCTGGATCTACTTCATCTAAGCTATTATGTTTAGGTGTTTTTTTCGGAGAAGCATAATAAATTAAATCTTGAAAATCTGGAGTTTTATAATTCAAATGTCCCCAATTTGGTTCTTTCATTTCTAACCATTTCTTATAAGATTTTAAACGAAATTCCAATAAAAACTGAGGTTCATTTTTTAATTTGGAAATTTTTTTTATTATTTTTTCATTCAAACCTTTTGGGAAAATATCCATTTCTATATCAGTAACAAAACCAGCTTCATAGTTTTTTTCTGTAAATTCACTTATTATTTTTGAGTCTTTCATTTTAAATTTTTTGCAAAAATAAAAAATAAAAAATAAAAATTGACGTTTTTTGAAATTTTTTTTTTTATAAAAAATTCGTAAAATTTTGGCGTTTTTTTTCAAAAAAAAATTTTTTTTTTAAATTTTTAAATTCATTAAAATTTTAGTTTTTTGAAAAAAAAAAATTGGATTTTTAAAAATCCAATTTTTTTTTTTAATAATTTTCATATATTATTCACCAACAAGATAAAAACTATTTTTCGATTTAGTAATATTTCCTGTTAGGTCTTTTATCTCAGCAACATAATAATAAGTTCCTGTAGCAGCAACATTACCGTTTATTTTACCGTCCCATCCTTCATTTTCATTTGTCCATGAATAAATTTCTTTTCCCCATCTATTGAAAACTTTACAATCAAAAGTAGAAACTGCTTCTATTTTTTCTCCAAAATCAGGTTTGAAAAATCTGTTTTCTGGAATAGCACTATTTGGAGAGAAAATGTTAGGCATTTTCACTTCTAAATTTGCTTCTATTTCTATTATTTCTGGAAAAGTTATTTTCGAAACACATTTTTCTTTACTTGTAACTTTCAAATGAGTTCTGTAAAAACCCGGCTCAATAAATTTTACAACTGGATTTTTATGCTCTTCATCTTTACCTTTTATTTCATCTGTTTCTTTGTCTTCGAATTTTACTGTAGCTGGATCTTCGCTGTCAAAATTAATTTTAGAACTTTCTGGGGCTTTTTCAGTAAGATAAAAACGCCATATATAACTTGCTCCTGCTCCTTCTCCGTCATCAAAAGATGATGCATCATTAAAAGTAACTTCGTGAGGCACAAATCCTTTTAATTCTCCGGAATTAGTAATGTCTGCTTCTAAAGCACCTAAATTTTTAATTTCAATAGAATCAATTTTGAAACAATTATTTCTATAATTTACTTTTATTTTGTACCATCCAGCAACTAATGTATCACCTAAATTATAAATACTATCTTCAAGATAAGAAAAATCATTTACATCATTTTCCATTGTCCATAGGTAAGTAAATACGGTATCAATTTCATTTATATAAGGAGTTACACTTAATTCACCGTTTCCTTTTTCGCAAGTTTCGTCTTCCATAGTGAAAGTTAGAGTTATACCCTTTGGTTCTCTAATTATGTTAGTAGAATCAGTTGAACAACCAAAATCGTCAGTAACACTTAAAGTTACAATATGAGTAGAATCTTCTGCAACATCAGTATTCCATTTTAATTTAATTTCTTGTAAAGTATCTTCTTCACTTACAAGTACTCCATTATCATTATCGTAAGTCCATTCGTAATTCAAATTAGCTTCTCCCGCATTTAAAGTTGCGACACCGTTTTCACAAACAGGATGTATAATTTCAAAATCTGATCTTGGCTCTTCTACAAAATTTACTTCAATTTCTTCTTTTACATTACAAAAAACGTCTTCTTGTAAAGTTCCTTGTTTTTTTAACCACCATTCAAAAGTATAAGTATTGTAAGTTGCAATTAAAACAGCATTAGTTACCGAATTATTTTCTTCTAAAATTTCTATATTAGAAGAAGAAACTTGCCAATTTTGAATTGTAATATTTTCATTTACATTAGGTTCAGTTGCTTGAAGTAAAAAAGTATCTCCACAAGCCACAAAATTTTCATTTCTTCTGAAACTTCTACATCTGTTTGAACAGTATTTGCATTTGTAAATGTTACTCCGGTTTCTACAGCTATCCATTCCCAAGTTGCTTCACTTGGCAAGTTTTCTACACTTTCAGCTTTTGCATTTAAAGAACTAAAACTTAAATCACAATTAGATAATGAATCTAAAGTATGAAATTCTGGCTCTGGTATCACTAAGAAATCTACAAAAACAGTATCTTTCACAACACAAACGCCATTAGAAACAGTCCATATAAATGCTTTTTCGCCGTATTCTTGCGAAATTGCAATTGCTCCTTCTTCTGTTGGTTCTTCTATGCTTGTGTTCGGAGGAGTTATCCAAGTTCTTTCGAAATCACTATTTGGAACATTTACTGCATTTAGAGGAGTTTCAAGACCACAAACAGCAAATTTATTTTCTGTTGTTCCATTTGTGCTATTATCAGCATCTGGTACTGGTAACTCTTTGAAATCAATTAACAGATCACTGGAACTTTCACAAGTTTGATAGAATTCATTTTTTTCTGTCCAAGTAAAAGTATATTGACCGTTAGTAGTAACACTAACTATAGGATTAGGAATATAATTTGCATTTGTTTCTATTTCGTCTGTAGAAGGGTCATCATAAGAAACATTAGCTGGAATATCCGAAGACCATTGTCCAACAAAATTTGTTAGTGAAGTTTGTGCATCTATGGCAGAAATTGCTCCATTTGGTATAGTAACATCAGATTCGTAAGAATTTGGATTTGAATATGCAACATTATCCAATTCACTTGTTACCCAAGTTCCTGTTCCTGTATTTGCTGGTGGAATAGCATTAAAAACATAAACATTTCCACAAACTTCAACATTAGAACCCGATTGTCCACCTGCATCAGCATTTGCTACTGCATCTGCATCTTCAACAAAAGGTCCATGTAAATTCATAAGTACCAATTTCAGATGGTGCAGTAATATTAGAAATAGCATTATTTATTCCTCCTGGATCATTAAATGTAGTTCCTTCAGGAGATGTCCAAGTACCAGTTTCACCAGAATTAAGTGGAGAAGCCATTAATTCATAATCAGAGCTACCATCAGTTTGACAAACCATATCAGTAGCATTTTCTTCTGATCCAGCCATTGCATTAGGTGGTCTAATAAATACAGCATTTACCTTTTTTAAATTAGAACAAATTCCATTAGATTCTGTAAAAATTAAATCATAACTACCATAAGCAGGTGCTAAGAAAGTTGCATTTGGAATACTGTCTTCTTCACCTAAGAAATTTGTTTCATTAAAACCTGTTCCGTGCCAATAACATTC
>NBLL01000111.1 GCA_002084355.1 Bacteroidetes bacterium 4572_128
TTTTTCGCAAAAAATAAAAACCATAAAGCTTTGATTTTAAGGTTGTTACGTTTTTTGTAAAATGCAAAAAATTGAAATTTACCATACTATAATGAGCGGATACTTTTTTTATTGAAAATATGGGAGATTTTGAAAAAAAATTTTTTTTTATTGTCCATATTTTAAAAAAAAAATAAAAAAATTATTTTTTAATAAAAAAATTACTTTTACAAAAAAATAGTAATTAATTTTTCGAAAAATTATGAAAAACAAATTTTTTATTAAATACCTAATTTTTGGTATTATCATTTCATTTTTTCTATCTTGTCAAAATGATAAAAAGAAAGAAACAAAAGAAGAAAAAACAGACCCTGTTGTTATGGAAAAAATTAAAAAATTTTTTAAAAATCCAGAGAAAAGTTCTTATCAAATTTCTCCTGATGGAAAATATTTTTCTTTCAAAGCTCCTTATGAAAGAAGGATGAATATTTTTATTCAAGAAATTGGAAAAGACAAGGAGATTCAATTGACAAAAGACACCGCAAGAGATTTGTCTGGATATTTTTGGGCAAATAATGAACGTATTTTGTATTTGAAAGATACGGGTGGAGATGAAAACTTCCAATTATATGGAGTAAATATTGACGGAACAAATTTAAAAGCTTTAACAGCTTTTGAAGGAGTACGAACTCGTATTATTGATGTTTTGGAAGATTTTCCCGGATGGATGACAGACCACAAAGGAAAATTGAGAGTGGCTTTTGTTTCTGATGGTGTTAATCAATCTATACTTTATAGAAAAACGGAAAAAGAAAAATTTGAAAATGTTATTACTTTGAATTTCAAAGAAAATTTAAGTCCGATATTCTTTGACTTTGATAATGGAGATATTGTTTATGCTGCTTCTAATTTGGGAAGAGATAAAGCTGCAATTATTAAATATGACCTTTCTAAAAAAAAGGAAATAAAAGAAATTTTTAAACATCCAGAAGTAGATGTTTACAATTTACATTACTCAAGAAAAAGAAAAGTTTTAACTTCAATTTCTTATACAACTTGGAAAAAACAAAGACACTTCTTAGATAAGGAAGTGGAAAATCTAATCAAAAGATTAGAAAAAGAGCTTAAAGGCTATGAAGTTGGAATAACTGGCATAAGCAAAGACGAAACTAAATATATGGTAATTGCTTATAGTGACCGTTCCCGAGGTTGTTATTATTTTTATGATAAAAAAACAGATAAGTTAACGAAAATTCACGAGATTGCACCTTGGTTGAACGAAAAAGAATTATCTGAAATGAAGCCAATAAAATACAAAAGTAGAGACGGTTTCACTATAAATGGTTATTTATCTTTACCAAAAGGCAAAGAAAAAGCGAAAAATTTACCTGTTATTTTAAATGTTCACTGGGGAGGAAAAATGCAAAACGATTTAACTGACGGAGTAAATTGGTTAATAAAAAAAGGTATTGCAGATAAAAATAGAGTTGCTATTTATGGAGCAAGTTATGGTGGTTATGCTACTTTAGCTGGTTTAGTTCACACTCCGGATTTGTATGCTTGTGGAATAGATTATGTTGGCGTTTCCAATTTATTTACTTTTATGAAAACTATTCCCCCTTATTGGAGTCAATATCTTGCAATGCTTTATGAACAAGTTGGACATCCTCAGAAAGATAGTTTATTACTTGCAGCGAAGTCTCCGGCTTTAAATGCTGATAAAATAAAATCTCCTTTATTTGTTGCACAAGGAGCAAAAGACCCAAGAGTAAATATTCAAGAATCTGACCAAATGGTTAAAGCGATGAAAAAAAGAGGAGTTGTTGTTGAATATATGGTAAAAGAAAACGAAGGACACGGTTTTCATAACGAAGAAAATAAATTCGAGTTTTATGAAGCGATGAATAAATTTTTGAAAAAACATATGAATAAATAAATAAAAAGTTGGCGTTTTTTTGAAAAAAACGCCAACTTTTTTTTCAAAAAAAGCTAAAATTTTTATGTTTTTAAATCATTAAAAAAAAAAATTTTTTCAAAAAACGCCAAAATTTTTAACATTTTTAATTTCAATTAAAAAATTTTTTTTTTAAATTAAAAAAAAATTTTTTCATAAAATAGTATTTTTTTTTAATTTTGAATTAAATTTTATAAATTTTATGAAAACTTATTATAACAATCATTTAAAAGAATTAGAATCTGAATCTATATTTGTTATTAGAGAAGTTGTTGCCCAATTTGAAAATCCTGTAATGTTGTTTTCTGGCGGAAAAGATTCTATTGTAATGTTTCATTTAGCTGTAAAATCATTTTATCCAGCGAAAGTACCTTTTCCATTACTTCATATAGATACTGGTCATAATTTTAAAAAAACCTTAGAATTTAGAGATAATTTAAGAAAAAAAACTGGTGTAAATATTTTAGTTGCTTACGTTCAAGAAAGTATAAATGAAGGAAAAGTCGCAGAAGAAAAAGGCTTCGAAGCAAGTCGGAATTTACTTCAAACAGTAACTTTACTTGATGCCATAGAAAAAGATAAATTTGATGCCGCTATGGGTGGAGGAAGAAGAGACGAAGAAAAAGCAAGAGCAATTCAACGGTAAAAAAAATATTGGAGAACATTTTAGAATTTTTCCCATAAGTAATTGGACAGAAATGGACATTTGGCAATATATTTTTTCAGAAAAAATAGAAATTCCAGAATTATATTTTACTCATAAAAGAGAAGTCTTTTATAGAGATGGAGTTTGGCTTGCAAAGGCACCGTTTATGAAATTAAAACCAAATGAAAAATTAGAAACAAAAAATGTCCGATGTAGAACTATTGGAGATATTAGTTGTACAGGTTTGACGCTTTCTAAGGCAAATAATTTAGAAGATATTATTCAAGAAGTTGCTTCTACTCGCATTACCGAAAGAGGTGGAAGAGCAGATGACAAACGTTCGGAATCTGCTATGGAAGACAGAAAAAAAGAAGGTTATTTTTAAAAAAAATTATGAAATCAAGATATAATTTAAGAGGAGTTTCTTCGTCAAAAAAAGATGTTCATCATTCAATAAAAAATTTAGATAAAGGTATTTTTCCAAATGCTTTTTGCAAAATTTTGCCAGATATTTTACAAGGCAATAAAAATTATTGTAATATTATGCACGCTGACGGTGCGGGAACAAAATCCTCGCTTGCTTATTTATATTGGAAAGAAACTGGAGATTTATCTGTTTGGAAAGGAATCGCACAAGATAGTATCGTAATGAATTTAGACGATTTACTTTGTGTTGGAGCGACAGATAATATTTTAATTTCTTCTACAATTGGAAGAAATAAAAATTTAATTCCAAAAGAAGTTATTGCAGCAATTATTAACGGAACAGAAGAAGTTTTAAAAGAGCTTAGAAATCTCGGAATAAATATTTTTTCTGCCGGAGGCGAAACAGCAGATATTGGCGATTTAGTTAAAACGGTTGTAGTTGATTCTACTGTTGTTTCCAGAATGAAAAAAGAAGATATTATTTCTAATGATAAAATTCAAGATGGAGATGTAATTATTGGTTTATCCTCTTCCGGACAAGCATCTTACGAGAATGAATATAATAGTGGAATTGGAAGTAATGGTTTGACTTCTGCAAGACACGATGTTTTTGATAAATATTTATCAAAAAAATACCCTGAAAGTTTTGACGATAAAGTTCCTAAAGAATTGGTTTTTTCTGGAAATTATAAATTAACAGATAAAATAAAAAATTTAGATTTAGATATTGGCAAACTTGTTTTATCTCCAACAAGAACTTATGCTCCGGTGATAAAAAAAATCCTTGAAAAATTCTTGAAAAATATTCATGGAATGGTTCACTGCTCTGGAGGGGCGCAAACAAAAGTTATGAATTTTGTAAATGATTTACATATTATTAAAGATAATTTTATGAAAGTTCCTGAAATTTTCAAAATAATACAAGAAGTATCTAAAACCGATTGGAAAGAAATGTATCAAGTTTTTAATATGGGACATCGTTTTGAAATTTATGTTTCTCCAAAATATGCTCAGGAAATTATTAAAATTATTAGGAGTTTCAATATAAATACTCAAATTATTGGTCGATGTGAAAAACATAATGGAAAAAAATTAAGCATAATTAGTAAATTTGGCAAATTTATTTTTTGAAAATTTTTATTATGAATAAAAAGGTAATTTTTCATATAATGGGAATTCTTTTGATGATAGAAAGTTTTTTCCTATTAATTTCAATGTTAATTTCATTAATTTATGGTGGAAGTGATTTATTTTCATTTTTCATTTCTATGTTAATAAGTGCTTCTGTCGGTTTTTTGAGTTACATATTAACATTAAAAAGTAAGAAAAAATTAGCACGAAGAGAAGCATATATTATTTGCTTTTTAGTTTGGGTAATATTCTCTTTGTTTGGTTCTTTACCTTTTTATTTTAGTGGTCATATTCCATTTTACACAGATGCTTTTTTTGAAACTATGTCTGGTTTTACAACCACAGGAGCATCTATTTTAAATGATATAGAAAGTTTGCCAAAAGGTCTATTATTTTGGAGAAGTCTAACTCAATGGATGGGTGGTATGGGAATAATTTTAATGTCTCTTGCAATTTTGCCAATACTTGGAATCGGTGGTATGCAATTATTTATTGCCGAAGTTCCGGGACCAACTTTAGATAAATTACATCCAAGAATAAAAGAAACAGCAAAAAGACTTTGGGGAATTTACATTTTATTTACTTTCTTAGAAGTAATTTTTTTAATGTTTGGTGGAATGAGTTTATTTGATTCTGTTTGTCATTCTTTTACTACTATGGCAACAGGCGGTTATTCTAATTATAACACAAGTTTAATTAATGTTTCGCCTTATATTCAATCTGTTGTAATAATTTTTATGTTTATTGCGGGAACAAATTTTTCTTTGTCTTTTTTTGCTTTAAATGGAAAATTTAATAAAATTTGGAAAAATGAGGAATTTCGTTATTATTTTGCTTTTACTTTGTTATTTACTTTTGTAATTTCTGCTGTTTTAATGCAAAATGGAAAACAATCTTTAGGAAAATCTTTTTTAGATTCTCTTTTTCAAGTTGTTTCTTTGATGACTACAACTGGCTACGCAACAGCAGATTATTTAAGTTGGGGGCATTTTCCAATTGTTATTTGTTTTATTGTGATGTTTTTTGGTGGTTCTGCGGGTTCAACTGGCGGCGGAATAAAAATTGTTAGGATTTTATTAATTTTAAAAAATTCTGCTTTGGAATTAAAAAGGTTAATTCATCCATCAGCAATTATTCCACTTCGTTTAAATAAAAAAGTTGTGCGTCCAGAAATATTTACAAATATACTTGCTTTTCTTGTTCTTTATATTTTAATTTTTGTTATGGGAACTCTTGCAATGTCCATATTAGGCTCTGATTTAGACACTGCGATGGGAGCAACTATAGCATCTCTTGGAAATATTGGACCAGGAATAGGTGATGTTGGACCGATGAGTAATTTCTCGGAAATTTCTTTTGTAGGAAAATGGATATTATCTTTATTAATGTTAATGGGACGTTTAGAATTATTTACTGTTTTAGTTATATTTTCGCCTTATTTTTGGAAAAAATAATTTATAGATTAAATTAAAAAAAATGCCAAAATTTTAATGATTTTAAATTATTAATTTTTTTAAAAAATAAGGCGAAAATTTTAATGTTTTTTTCAAAAAATGGCAAATATTTAATGCTTTTTTATAATTTATAAAAATTTTCAAAAAATGGTAAAATTTTTTATTTTTTATACATGTGAAAATTAGTTTCAAAAAATTTTGTTTTTTTCTAAAATATTTTGAAAAACTATTAAATGCCAAACTCTCGACCAAGAAACTCTTTTATCATTTTTTAAAAAATTTTTCCATAAACTTTTAATACTTTTTTCATTAAAAAAACCTTGTTTAGAAAGATTTATAATTTTTGAATTTGCAAAATCAAAAATTTCATTTTTTAACCATTTCTCATAAGGCAAAACAAAACCCATTTTTTGCCTATTAATTATTTCTTTCGGAATTAAATTTTCAAAAGAATCTGTCAATAATTTTTTTGGCGTATGAGGAAATTTAAATTCGTCAGATATTCCAAAAACATTTTCAATTAATTTATGGTCTAAAAATGGAACACGAATTTCAAGAGTATGCGCCATTCCCATTTGGTCAGCATCTCTCAGTAAAATATTTTGTAAATAAGTATTTATTTCTGCAAAAGAAATTTGACTTAATTTCGGTAAAATTGAAAATTTGTTATTTTTTAATAAAAAATTTTTTACAAAATTTTCTTCTAAATTATTGTTATTTAGTATTTTATGAGATTTTGCATCAGAAAAAATTTTTCTTGAAATTGGATATATATTTTCAAAATTCCAATTTTCTAATAATAAAATCTCTGATATTTTTTCGCTTGAAATTGATGGTTTTACAAGTTTTAAAATATTTGAAAAAAAATTTTTTATAAAAAACGGCATTTTTTTTAAATATTTATATTTCTCTAAATTTAAAATTTGTTTAAAAATCGGATAACCAGCAAACTAAACCAGAAAGAGCAACAGAAATTCCCTTTGCTTTTGTAAATTTTGAAACAACATAAGTATTTAAACCGTCACCAGTTGGGAAATCCATACTTTCCAAAGCCGAAGGCAAAAGTTCTAAAAAATCTTTTTCTTTTAATTTTATTTCTGTGTGATTAGTATTAAATTTTTTTCCAATTATTTTAGCATAATGAGATTCACTAAATTTTTTCTCGTCAAAAGAAACGTTAAAAGTATTTATTTTTTTATTAGAAATAGAACTCATCAAAGCAACAATTATACTAGAATCTATGCCGCCAGAAAGAAAAGCTCCAAAATCAACATCAGAAATCATACGTCTTTCTACAGATTTTGTTAAATTCAAGCGAACTTTATTTTTTGTATCTTCGTAAGATGCATTTATTTTTCTGTTATAATTTTTTAAAATATTCCAATAATTTTGAATTAAAAATTTTTTATCCGACGCAAAAATAAAATGTGATGCTTTTAAAACAAAAATATTTTTTACAAAAGTTTCCGGAGCATGAATGGTTTGATATATTAAATAATCATTTAAAATTTTTTTATTAAGTTTTCTTGGAACAAGTTCTGTTGATAAAATTCCTCTTATTTCAGAAGAAAAAATAATTTTCTCTTCGTCTCTAAAATAATAGATAGGTTTAATTCCAATTCTATCTCTCGCTATAAAAATTTCTTTTTTTAAATTATCCCAAATTGCAAAAGCAAACATTCCATTAAATTTTTGCAAACTTTCTTTTCCCCACTTTTGAAAAGCATTTAAAACTAATTCGGTATCTGTATTTGTGTGAAAATCAAATTCTTTTAACTCTTTTTTTATTTCTAAAAAATTATAAATTTCGCCATTATAAACAATAGAATAACGTTTATCTTTACTAAAAAAAGGTTGATTTCCAGCTTCCGATAAATCTAAAATGGAAAGTCGTCTATGTCCTAATGCGATATTTTTTTCTAAAAATATTGAATCATTATCTCTGCCTCTATGAGAAATAATTGCATTCATTTTTCTTATTTTTTTTTCTAAATTTAAACCCGAATTTTTGAAAAAAAATATTCCATTGATTCCACACATAAAATTATATTTTTTTCAAAACTAAAAAAAAATGTCATTTTTTGAAAAAAAAATTTTTATTTGTGTAAATTTTTAAATTTGTAAAATAAAATGAATTTTATAAAAAGAATACGTATAGAAATTGGAGATTTTATTCTACGAATGCAATTAAAAAAATTAAAAAGAAAAAAATCTACTTTCAACTTAGAAACAGCAAAAACAGCAGGAGTAATTTTAAATGCTTCTAATCAAACTTCTTACGAGGAAACTCGTGAATTTGTAGAGTTTTTAAGAAAAAAAAATATTAAAGTTTATGCTTTGGGTTTTGTAGAAAATTTCGAAGTTTTAGAGTTTTTTAATAGCCATAAAGATTTTAGATTTTTTTCTCGAAAAAACATAAATTGGTATTATAAACCAAAAAGTCCAATTGTAGAAAAATTTATATCCATTGAATTTGATATTTTATTTGATTTAAGTTTAAAAGATTATTTTCCAATTAAATATATAGTTGCACATTCAAAATCAAAATTTAAAATTGGGAAAATCTCAAACTATAAGTTTGAATATCACGATTTTATATTAAAGTTCGAAAATAATAAAGACATAAAATATTTTATAAAACAAATAAAATTTTATTTTAATTTAATAAAACCAAAAATAATGAGAAATGAGGAATGAATAATGTGGAATTTTTAATTTTAATTAAATATAAATTATGTTTTTTTTTAGAAAAAATCACTTGAAAGAAATGAAATATATTTCTGACCAAAAGGGAATAATTAACCGTTATTTAAGAGAATTTGACGAATGGCAAAGTCATTTGGAAAATTGTAAAAAATTTATTCTAAATTCTGCAGAAAGTAAAAATAAAAATTCAATTGCTGTTTTAGGAAGTGGTTGGCTGTTGGATTTTCCAATTGAAGAAATTAATCTTATTTTTAAAAAAATTTATTTAATAGATATTGTTCATCCAAAACAAATTCAAAATAAAGTAAAAAAAATGAAATCTGTTGAACTAATTACGATGGACATAACGGGAAATGCTGTTAAAAACGTTTTTAATTTTTTAAAAAAAACAAAGAAAAACTATAAAAAAAATTTTTTTAATGAAATAGAATTGGAAAATTTAAATTTTTTAAAAGATATTGATTTTGTTGTTTCTTTGAATATTTTAAATCAATTAGATATTTTAATAATAGATTATTTAAAAAAGTTAAATTTTCCTTATGAAAAGGAAATTTTAGAAATTAGAAAAAAAATACAAAAACACCATTTAGAAAATTTACCAAAAAATAAATCTTGCTTAATTACAGATTTTGAAGAGCTAATTTTTGATTCAAAAAATAAATTAGAAAAAACAAATAAACTTGTTTTTATAGATTTTAAAAATATAAAAAAAACTTGGAAATGGGATTTCGATAAGTTCAATTATTACAAAAATAAAAAAGTTATTTTCAATGTTTTAGCAGCAGAAATATAATTCATTAATGAATAATGAGGAATGAAATAGAAAATGTTAAAAATTTGGGCGTTTTTTGAAAAAAATTTTTTTTTCAATTATAAAAATATTAAAAATTTGGGCGTTTTTTTGAAAAAAAAATTTTTTTTAATTATAAAAATGTTAAAAATTTGTCGTTTTTTTGAAAATATTTTTTTTAATTATAAAAAATGTTAAAATATTTGGTCGTTTTTTGAAAAAAATTTTTTTTTAATATTTTTATCACAAAAAAATTCTTCCATAAAAATGTTCTACAGAAATTTTTTTATTTTTTTATGAAAAAATTTGCAATTGAAAAAATTGTTTATTATCTTTGCTGAAGTAAATTTACTTGTCGATGTCGATGTCGTCTTTCGATTGTGATTTTGTAATTTGTAATAATAATTATTACAAAAATATTAAAATGAAGAATTTATTTTTTGCGAGTTTGTTTGCGGTATTATTTATTTTTTCTTATTCTTGTCAAGATGGAGAAAATAATCAAATTGAAAACCCTCAAACTCAGGGAATTAAAAAATCATCTCCAGTTAAATTACGATTCAAATAGAAATGAATTTAGCATTAGATCTGCCATCAGCAAATCTACAAAAAATATTATTTCTGATTGTGAGCTACCAAGTCAAGAAATTCTATTTAAAAACTTTATTATGTCAAATAAGGAAATAACAGATAAAATTACTTCTATTTATGGAAGAGAAGATGGTTATTTTTGTTATGCGATAGATTATTTTAAAGCTCCACATAGCTATCCTTCTGCTAATTCTATATATGTTAATATACCTACTGCAGTTTATGATTCTATGGCAGTTGTTATGGAAGCACATCCAGCTCTTTTTTCTGATCTTACTTATTTTGTTGTAGATCATTTAGCTTGGAAAGTACGCCCAGATATAACAGGGTGTGACATTAATAATGTTTTAATAAAAAAATGTTATGCCGTAGATAGGGGAATAGGTGAATTTGCTGAATTGCTATTTGAAGATTATTATCCTCTTACAAATAAAAATTTTATTTATGCTACTGGGGGAAGTTTATATAAAAAAAATAAAAATATTGGTGAAATTTATGGAGATGTAGATATTTACCATCACAATGCTACATTGTATTTTGCGCACACATACTCAATGCCAGAGCCAGTTGTTGCCGAAGATATTTTTTCAGATTGGAATGATATAGAAAATTAAAAAACATAAAAGAAAGTTTATGAAAATAGCAATTTTAAATTGCTATTTTTTTTATAAAAAAAATTATATGAAATATATTTACTTATTTATTTTTATTTTTCATTTTTCTTCAAGTTTTTCACAATTTGAAGTTATAATCGAAAGTGAAGAATCTCCAGTTACCAATAATACTTCTGAGCCATTTAAAATTCTTGAATTACAAGATGGTAATTTATTAATTAGTCAAAGTAATTTACCTAATTGCAATATAAAATTATATAAACTTAATAGTGATGGCGAAGTTTTATTTACAAATACTTTAGATACAAACAATTTTAAATCTTATATGTCAAATAATGATGTTCAAATTTCTCCTTTTCAAGATGAGCATATATTAATAATGGGGCAAAATAAAAATTACCTTAATAATCCCTGTTTTATAGAAGTAGATGAAAATTTTGAAATTGTTGAAAACAATGTTTTTATGTTGCCGGATCAAGATTCTATAATATCAGCACGTTTTGAATCTTTTATTGTTAACAAACAAGGAAATTTAGTTTTTAAAACTAGAGGTTATTTTGAAAGAGAGATTCTTCCTAATGAGAATTATTATATGCTTTATGAAATAGATATTGTCACAAAAGACACGATAAGAACAAAAACTATACCTTTTTGTCGTAGTTTTAATCCTGTGAGTGATGTCATGCAAATAGAGAATGAAAATTACTATTTATTTTCAAGCTATCTTTTTAGTGGTGATTATATTACTAAGTTAAGTGAAGATTTATCTATTATAGATACTATAAATTTATTATATTTGGTACATGAGGGTTATAATTTTATAGCTCCAAACGGTGTTAACTTACGAGCAAAATCTCTAACAGATAGTACTTTTATTGTATCATTTTTAATGGATCGTGTCAATATCAGTACTTTTTCAGATGACTTTTGTTTAGGCTCTGCCATTATAGATACAAATTTTAATACTGTAGAAGTTGCTCATATTCGTGATACCGCTAATAATGACGTAAGAAATTGTATGGAAAAAAATTTAGATTTTACAGATAATAATAATATTTTTCAGGTGGGAGTGACTAATGTGGATAATTATTATTATACAAGAGTAAAAGGTCCAAATGCAGTTATGGTGAGTATTATGGATGGTGAATTAAATTTAAAATCGCAACATTTTTATGGTTATGATGGGATTTCTTGTTATGATGCCATTGATATGATTGCTACTCAGGATGGCGGTTGTGCTGTTGTTTCTTTACGTAGAATTTATGAAGACCCTTATGATATTTATGGTGGAAGCACACTTTTATCAGCAGATTTACATCTTTTGAAAGTAAATGAATATGGAACATTAACACCCGTAAATAATGAAAAAGAAGTTGAGATTTCAAGTATGAAACTTGCTTATTGTTATCCAAATCCGGCAAAAGATTTTTTTTATGTTCGCTATGGCGCTCATTTAAAAAATGTTTCTATAGAAATTATTGAAAAAGGAAAAATAATTGTTGAATAAATTTTGGTCATTTTTGAAAAAATTTTTTTTTCAAAAATGACCAAAATTTTAATATTTTGCTTGATTACTTTGATTTAATCTAAGGGATTATTTATTGAATTTTAATAGTTGCTTCAATATGTAATCTTACTTTCCACTTTTGATAAAAAGATTGTTTGATTTGCATATTTATAGTTTGAAAGTTTGGTTTTCTTTTATTACAAGCAAAAGCTTTCTTTATATTAAATTGTTCTATACCATGATTTTCAATAAAATATTTAATTGTATTTTCTAACTGACCTATTGCATCAGGTATCCAATCTGCTCGTTTATCTTTTAATTCTATAAATATAATACCATTTTCATAAATTAACATTGCATCACATTTATTATCTTTATCATTATTTTCTCTATAAATTTCTATACAATTATCAATAGCATAAAAATCTATTATTTTAGATTTAAGATTTTTAATTGTTGCAATCCATTTTTCTTTATTTTCCTTATTTATGTACGCTTTTGTACTTTCTTGGTCATCGCAAACACCTACTTCTTTATCATTAAAACAAGAACCATGACAATCTTCTTTAAAAAAATCTATTCGCATAATTCTTCTATATCTAATAATTCGTCAAATACTATATTTGATTCTGCTAATAATTGATTTAAAAAATTGTCATCTGAAGGCAAACTATTATAAGTTGAAAGTTTACAAATACTACCATCATCTAAAACTTCATAAACACAAGCATCATTAGGATTAATACAAGATGCTGTTTGAATAATTTTATTCAGTTTTTCTGTTAAATTCAGACGATCATCTGAATTTTTCACTTTTTGTAAAACTTGATAACTTTTAATAGCTAATGTAAGATAACTGATAATATATGGGCTATGTGTTGTTATCAATAATTCATTTGCAAGATTACTATTTGCAAATTCAAAAAGTTTAAATAAAATATTTTTTTGTGTTGTCGGAAAAAGATTTTTTTCTGGCTCTTCTACAATATTAATAAAACAAGAATTATGAAATTGAGCGGTCAAGACTTGTAAACTCATTTTAATAATATCCTCAGATAATTCATCTTTAAACATTAATAATTTTTTTATTTTTTTTTTTATTTTTTTAGTGTCTTCTACACTTAAAATTGTTTTAGAATAATTTGACTCTTGATTAACTGTTTTTGCTAAATATTGCGAAACCAAAAATAAAGGAATAACAGACTGGTGACCGCTGGAAGCTTCGGACAATTTTATTTTATAATTTTCTCCAATAATTGAAGAAATTTTATTTTGTTTTTGATATTTGAATTTAATATTATCAAATGGTAAAATAACTTCTTCTTTTAGTTCTTGCTTGGCATTTTCAAATTCATTTAAAAATGTATGAAGTGTATTCGGTAAATTTTTTAATAAATTTGGTCTATCAAAAACACTTAATAAATTTCTTTCTGCAGGAACATACATAATCTTAGGCATTTTATAGTCTAAGTTTATACTATCAAGAACAGAATTTGTATCATTTTTAGAAATTGAAAAATTTGTATCTTGATAAAGAAAAAAATATGATTTTCCTTGAAATTCTATTTCTGTATCATGCTTAAAATAATTATGGATATTTTTATAAGCACAATGTTTTTTTTGAAATCTATTATATCTTGTAATATCTTTTTCTTTTAAGTCTCCTCTGATTAAAGCTTTTTCAAGCCAAGTCATTATAGAAATTAATTTGGCAATTGTACTTTTACCAACTCCTTGATTTCCTATAAAAATACTTATTTTAGAAATATCTATAAATCCATTATTTTCTGCAAAACCTGATGTAATTGCTCCAAAATTTTTTATTCTTATTTTACTCATTTTTTATAAAAAAAACAAAATTAAAATTTTTTTAATAAAAAATAAATATTTTATTTAAAGTTTTTTTCTGAAAATCTTATGAGTATCGTGTAGAAAATTTAAAAAATTTGGGCGTTTTTTGAAAAAAAAATTTTTTTAATTATAAAAATGTTAAAAATTTGTCGTTTTTTTGAAAATATTTTTTTTTTATAAAAAATGTTAAAATATTTGGTCGTTTTGAAAAAAAAATTTTTTTATCATATTTTTTATCATAAAAAAATTCTTCCACGAAAATGTTCTACAGCAATTTTTTTTATTTTTTTATGAAAAAATTTGCATTTGAAAAGAATGTTTATTATTTTTGCCGAAATAAATTACTTGTCGCTTGTCGCTTGTCGCTTGTCGCTTGTCGCTTGTCGCTTGTCGCTTGTCGCTTGTCGATGTCGTCTTTCGATTGTGATTTTGTAATTTGTAATAATAATTATTACAAAAATATTAAAATGAAGAATTTATTTTTTATGAGTTTGTTTGCGGTATTATTTATTTTTTCTTATTCTTGTCAAGATGGAGAAAATAATCAAATTGAAAACCCTCAAACTCAGGGAATTAAAAAATCATCTCCAGCTATTTCTGATTGTGATTTGCCATATCAAGAAATTCAGTTTAAAAGATTTTTATGTGAAATGAGAGATATAACTGATGCTGTTACTGCTTCTTATGGAATAGAAGACTTTAGTTTTTACTGGAAAATAGATTTTTTTAGAGCACCAGATGCCAATCCTCATTTTGGAGATATTGCAACTCACATATCTGAAGATACAAAAGATTCTATGCTTATTGTTATGGCAGCACATCCTAACCTTTTATCTGATCTTACTTATTTTGTTGTAGAACATTTAGCTTGGAAACCACACACATTTTTTCAGCCAACAGACGAAATGTCTTGTGATATAGATAATATTTTAATAGAAAAATGTTATGCTGAAAATAGAGGAATAGGAGAGTATACAGAATTGTTGTTCGATTATTATTATCCTCTTACAGATAGAAAATTTTTGTATGCAGAGTCACCAAATGTTCTTACGAAAGTAGATTCCATTCCAAATTATGGAGTGATAAATTATTATATATTGATAAAAATTATAAAAGCGATTTTTTAAATCGCTTTTTTTATAAAAAATTACATATGAAATACATTTACTTTTTTATTTTTATTTTTTATTTTTCTTCAAGTTTTTCACAGTTTGAAGTTATAATAGAAACAGAAGAAATTCCATTTTACTATATGTATGACCCACTTAGAATAATTGAAACAAATAATGGTAATTTATTCATCAGTCAAAAAAATTATCCAAATCGTGTTTTAAGATTATACAAAATTGATGATAATGGAGAAGTTTTATTAACAAATATTTTAGACACAAGTAATTTTACATCTAATAATAATGTACAGTCTTCTCCTTTTCATGACGATCATATTTTAATAATGGGGCAAGATAAAATTTATTCAAATAATCCATGTTTTATAGAATTAGATGAAAATTTAGAAATTCTTGAAAAGAATATTTTACCATTTCCAATGGCAAATCAAGATTCTATAAATTCATTAAATTTCATATCTTTTATGTTCAATAAAGACGGAAATTTAACTTTTAATACTAGAGTTTCTTATGAAAATTATAGTACTTCTGGTTCTATGCTTTACGAAATAGATATCCTTACTAAGGATACTTTAAAAACAACTACATTACCACTTCATACTAGTAATTTAAGTTTAAGTGACATCATACAAATGAATTATAAATATTATTTACTTTCAGATACTGGACTTGATTATTACATTATAAAATTAGAAGAAAATGTTTCTGACATAAATTTTACATATCTAAATAGTATAGTAATGGAAGATATGGATGGCATTATATATCCAAATGGAGTAAAACGCCGTGCAAAAATATTAACAGATAGTACCTTTATTGTATCATTTTTAATGAATCGTTTTTTTGATGGGTCTTATCCACATTCAGATGATTTTTGTTTAGCTTCTATTATTCTAGACACAAATTTTAATGTTTTAAATGTTAATCATAGTTTTGATGATGATAACAATGATGTTAGAAATTGTATCAACAGAAATTTAGATTTTACAGATAAGAATAACATTTTTCAAGTTGGTGTTACTAATATTGATAGTATGCTTTTTGCAAATGCAAAAGGAGCAAATGCCATAATGATAAATATTATGGATGGTGAATTAAATTTAAAATCACAACATTTTTATGGTTATGATGGTGTTTCTTGTTATGAAGCTGCCGATATGATTGCCACTCAGGATGGAGGTTGTGCTGTTGCTTCTGTGCGTTATATTTATGAAAATCCAGTTCTTATTTATGGAAGCATACTTTTATCAACAGATTTACATCTTTTGAAAGTAAATCAATATGGAACCTTAACACCCATAAATAATGAAAAGGAAGTTGAGATTTCAAGTATGAAACTTGCTTATTGTTATCCAAATCCGGCAAAAGATTTTTTTTATGTTCGCTATGGCGCTCATTTAAAAAATGTTTCTATAGAGAATAAATTTTGTGTTTTTTCAAAAAAAAATTTTTTTTCAAAATTCGTCCAAAATTTTAATGTTTTTAAATCTAAAAATTAAAAAAAATTTTTTTTTAAATTATAAAAATGGTATCCGCTCATTATAGTATGGTAAATTTCAATTTTTTGCATTTTACAAAAAACGTAACAACCTTAAAATCAAAGCTTTATGGTTTTTATTTTTTG
>NBLL01000112.1 GCA_002084355.1 Bacteroidetes bacterium 4572_128
AATTAAAAAAAAATTTTTTTCAAAAAATGCCAAAATTTTAATGATTTTAAAATTAAAAAAAAATTTTTTTCAAAAAATGCCAAAATTTTAATAATTTTAAAATTAAAAAAAAAATTTTTTTCAAAAAATGCCAAAATTTTAATGTTTTTAAATTAAAAAAAATTTTTTTTTCAAAAAACGATAAATTTTAATGTTTTTAAATTATTAAAAAAAATTTTTCAAAAAAACGATAAATTTTAATGATTTTAAATTAAAAAAAATTTTTTTTTAAAAAACGACCAATTTTTTATGAATTTTTTTAATTAAAAAAAATTTTTCAAAAAAAACGAAAAATTTTATGATTTTTTTAATTAAAATTTATCGTTTTTACGGGAGAAATTTTTGTTATAATAAAAGAAGGAGCAAGTAACATAATTAAAATTATTAATAATGTTCCAAGATTTAATATAAAAAGATCATAAATATTCAAAAGAACAGGAACTTTATCTAAATAATAAGTTTCTGGATCTAACTTTATGATTCCAAAATAAGACTGTAAAAAGATTAAAAAAATTGAAATTAAATTTCCCCAGAATAATGCTTTTCCTATTAAAAAGCCAGCTTTATATAAAAAAATTTTTATAATAGTCCAATCTGTTGCTCCGAGCGATTTTAAAATTCCTATTGTTTTTGTTTTTTCCATTATCAAAATTAAAAGTCCAGATATCATATTAAAACCAGAAACTAAGGTCATTAAAGATAAAATAACTATAACATTTATATTTTGAAGTTCTAACCAATCAAAAATTTGCGGCACTTTTTCTTCTATGGTTTCTACTTTCAATGTGTTAGAATTTTCTTCAAAACGATTTCCAGCTATTTCATAAACTTTATACCACATTTCCTTTAAATCATCATAATTATCAATAAAAATTTCAAAACCACTAATTTCATTTTCTTTCCAAAAATTTAATTTTTGAATATGTTTTATATCAACAAAAGCAAATAATTTGTCATTTTCATAAAGTCCAGTTTCATAAATTCCAGAAACATTAAACTTCCTAAAACGTAATTGTTCAGAATTTTTTTGAATAAAATACATTAAAATTTTATCACCAACTTTAAAATTCAATAAATTTGCAATTATTTTTGAAATTAAAATTTTATTTGTTTTTATGGTGTCATTTACTTCAAATTTCTTTCCATCTATAATATTTTTCTCAAAAAAATCCCATTTAAAATCGCTTCCAATTCCTTTTAAAACTATTCCTTGTATATCTTTTTTCGTTTTTATTATTCCCGCTTTTATAGCGAAAAGAAGAATTATTATCATAATTCATAATAGAAATATGCGAACCAAAAGCTATAACTTTATTTTTAATTTCGCTTTTGAAACCTCTTATAATTACCATAGAAAACAACATTATCATAAAACCCAAAGAAATACTAAAAATAGCAATTTTTATTACAGAAAAAAAGGCATTTTTTTTATTTTCATTATCATTTAAAATACGTCTTGCAATAAAAAGTTCAAAATTCATAAAACAATTTTTAAGAATGAGGAATTTTTAATGAAGAATGAGGAATTATTTAAATAATTCCTCATTCACATTATTCATTCACATTAAAAAATTCCTAATTATTTTGTATTTGGTTTTTCTAATCCGTAATTTTTCTTTTTGTCTTCCCTTTTTAACATTAAAGCAACAAAAAATGCTAATATTGATAAAGAAACAAATATTATCCATGTTTTTGTATATGTGTAATTTAATTTGATTTTTTTCTCTGAAATGATTTCTGCCATTTGATTTATAACAATTCCATTCATAGAAACAAATGCAATATTTTCTTTATCTTCAATTTTAGTATTATAAATTTCAACTCTTAGATGAGCAGTATCTATTTCAGAAACTTTTTCCTGCGGAGCAATACTTATAACTTTTTCAACTAGACTTGCTGATGTAGATTTTGAATAACGGTCTATATCGCTTTTTGTCATCTTTTTTCCTGTGATATTTATAGCATTTTTCATCTCACTATTAATAACTAGAACCCAAAATATCGCCGCATAAGCACTACCAAGTTGTTTTTCAGGAATAATTTTCGGCACAGAAGGCCACATAGCAGAAGGTACAAGAGAAAAAGCAATACCAAGTATAATAACATTAAAAAATGCAAAAACTACATTAGTAATAAAAGGCAATAAAAATATTATATGAACAATTATCAAAAGTACAGCTCCAATAATCATAATTGTTGCACCTTTACCTTTTTTATCATAAAAATTACCAAAAAACGGTGTTAAAATCATTGTTCCAAAAGGTACTAAACCAGGCAAAACACCAGCCCAATCTTCCGAAACACCAAATTTATTTACCATTAAATCTGGTCCATATTTATAAAATGGGAAAACAGTAGAATAAAAAAGTACACATAAAAAAGCAATATACCAGAAACCTCTATTTTTAAAAATAACTTCTAAATCAGATATTTTGAATTTCTCATCATCTTCATTCTCTTCAGAATCAGATTTTTTGGAAGTAAGAAGTTGTTTATCTAATTGTCCATCTAATTGTTTATCTTTTATATTATAATAGAAAAAAGATACAAGTCCAAGAATAAGAAGCAAAACACTTCCTAATATTACCGTTGGAACATCAAAAGTTTTAGCGATTTTTGCTCCAAATATTAAAGGAATTGCCGAACCTATACGAGCTATTGCAACTTGCATACCCATAGCAAGAGCAATTTCTTGACCCTTAAACCATTTTACAACAGCTTTAGAAACTGTTATTCCTGCATATTCCACTCCAACACCAAAAAGAGCATAACCCATAGAAGCCATAAAAATTTGTGTTTTCATCTGGAAAAAGCCAAAATTTACAAATGAATCTGGAGGAAAATCTAATTTAAATGAAAGATATTTTATAAAACCGCCAACGATCATTATCAAAACAGAACTTATTGTACTAAATCTAATGCCAAATCTATCTAATAAAATACCAACTCCAAGCAGCATAAAAAACCATACATTGAAAAAACCATAGAAACTTGTTACTGTTCCATAATCAGCACTGTCCCATCCATAAGTTTTTTCTATTATTGGCTTTAGCGGAGATATTATCTCTGTAAATAAATATCCCGCAAACATTGTAAATGAGAGGATTACAAGAGCTATCCATCGTTCTCTTTTTGAGTCTCTCAGTGTTTGTTGTATTTTTTCTATCATTTTTAATATTTTTTTTGAAAAATAATTACAAAATTAAAAATTAATTTATAAATAAAAATTAAAATTTTTTATTTTACATATTTTTTTAAAAAAAAGAATTATTTTTGTAAAAAAATTTAAAATTATGACTTGTGTTATTGGAACTTTTAAAAATAAGAATATTAAAGAAGAATTAATTTCAAAAAAAAACAATTTTGATTATTCAAAAAATATCGCTTTTAATAAAAAAAATGTAAAAATTGCAGAAAAAGAAAATTGGAAATTAGTTTTTCTTGGTGAAATTTACAATTTTTTTGGTTTAAAAAAAAAATTAAAATATAATACAGATAAAATAGAAGACTTAGTTTTAGAATTTTTTTTAAAAAAAGGGATAGAAAGCGTAAAATTATTCGATGGTGATTTTACTTTTTTTTTAGTTTCTGATAAAAAAATAATAATTTGTAGAGATAGGCATGGTTCATCTTATCAAGTTTTTTATAATAAAGATTATTTTTCTTGTTTTTTAAAAGATTTTTTAAATTTTAAAAATTTTTCTGCGGAAGCAAATTTAGACGCTATATTTAATTTCATGAGTATAGGAAATATTCCATCGCCAGAAACTTCTTTAAAAGGTGTAGAAAAATTATCGCCGGGAAATTATTTGATTGCTGAAAATAATACTTTGAGAATAGGAAATTTATTTACTTATAATGATTTCAAATTAAGAAAAAAAAGTTTAAATTTATCAGAAAAAGATGCCATTAAAGAATATAAAAATTTACACCTAGATAGTATTCAAAAAAGAGTCAGAGGGAAAAAAAGTGTTGGACTTTTACTAAGTGGAGGTTATGATTCTGGTGGGAATATTTCTGCTTTACGAGATTTTTATATAGGAAAAACTTACACTTTTTCTGTGGGGTTTAAAAATAATAAAAAAACTGAATTACCTCTTGCAAAAATAATGGCTGATGAATATAATACTAAACATTTTGAGTATGAAATAGATGGCAGTGAAATTGATAATTTACCAGAAATTATCAATTATATAGGAGACCCATTTCAAGAAAGTGGAATGATGGTAAATTATTCCGCTATGAAAACTATTAAAAATAGTGGTTTTGCTCCGGAAATTATACTCGGAGGAGATGGAAATGACCAACATCATGGAACAGCAGGAAGAGAACTTGCTTGGAATTTTACTCTAAAAAAAAGAGGAATAAATATTTTTCAAAAAATATTTTCTAAAATGTCTAATATGAATTTTATTGAAAATGACAATATATTTTTTCGTTTGAAATTTCATAACGAAAAAATTTTAAATATTTTAAAATGTGATAATTTTGGGTTTTCTAAAAATTCATTAAGAAAACTTATAAGAAAAAATTTTTCAATAAAAGAACACAGATATTTAAAAAATATCCCAAATAAAATTAATAATTTTGATGAACTTTATCGTGTTCATAATTTTTTTATTGATATCCAACAATCTGCAAATGAAGTAATTTTATTTAAGGCTTCGCAAATATCTAAAATGTTTGATTACAATCTTACTTTTCCATATATGAGTACAAAAATTTATAATTTTTTAAAAAAACTTCCAAGGGAATTAAAATGGAAAGGTTCTTTGCAAGATATTAGAAGTGGAAAAGGAATAAATAAATTTTTACATAAAAGCTATTTAAAATATAAATTACCTTCCGAAATTACAGAAAGAAAAAAACAAGGAGGTTTTGCTATTCTTCCAGTTTTTTTCAAAGATAAAGAAAAAAGAGAAAAAATGAAAAATTTTATTTTAAATTCTGATGCCAGTAAAAAGCTTTTTGAGAAAGATTTTTTAAAAGATTTTTTTCAGAAATATGATAAAAATTCTGGTTCACTTACTTATTGGTTCTGGCACGAACAAACAAAGGCATATCAATTTTTTAATTTTCTTGTGATTTCCATTTGGTGGGAAATATTTATTAATAAAAAAGAAATTCATAATTTAAACGAAGTACTTTAAAATGCAAAAATTTATTTATTATATTTTTATTTTTTTTGTAAAGCTAATTTCTATTTTTAGCTATAAAACATTATATAAATTATCAAATATATTTTCATTTTTTTTATATTATTTTATAGAATATAGAAAGGAAGTTGTTTTAAAAAATTTAAAAAATTCTTTTCCAGAAAAGGACGAAAAAGAAATAAAAGAAATAGCAAAAAAAACGTATCAAAATTTAAGTGATATATTTCTTGAAACTATAAAAAATTTTAATGCGCCAATAGAAGAGCTTAAAAAAAGATTTATTTTAGAAAATCCAGAGTTTTTAGAAGATTTATATAAAAAGAATAAAAACTTAATTGCTGTGCTTGGACATTATGGAAACTGGGAGCTTGGGGCGCAAGTTGCAGGTTTATACACAGAATATGATGTTTATGGACTTTATAAGCCGATAAAAAATATTTATATTAATGAGTATTTAAAAAAAACAAGAGGCAATGGTTCGAAACTTGTTTCTATTTATGAGACAAGAAAAACATTTTTAGAAACAAGAAAGAAAAAAAGTTTATTTTTATTAATTTCTGACCAAAGTCCATCAAGTATGAAAAAAGCGCATTGGGTAGATTTTTTAAATCAAAAAACAGCTTGTTTACATGGAGCAGAAAATTATGCAAGAGTTTTTGATTATCCAGTTATTTTTATAAAAGTGTCAAGAGAAAAAAGGGGTTTTTATAAAGCAAAATTAAGTATGTTAGTAAATGAACCAAAAAAAGCAGAAAATACCGGAGATATAACAAAAAAATTTATGAACACTCTGGAAACTCAAATTAGAGAAAAACCTGAAAACTGGTTATGGACACACAAAAGATGGAAAAAAAATAAAATTTTGGAAATTTATTAAAATTTTGGTCATTTTTTTGAAAAATTTTTTTTCAATTCTCAATTGAAAAATATGAAATAATAAATAAAAAATATATAAATTATAATCAAAAAAATAATTTATGAATAAAAAAAAAGAAAAAAATAATGAAATTTATTTTTATGCACAAGAAAATAAATTTTCAAAAAAAAATAATGAAATACCAAAGGAGTTTGAAAATAAAATAATTTGTTCTGATAATTTGGTAATTTTAAAAAAATTACCAGATAATTGTATAGATTTAATTTTCACCTCTCCACCGTATAATTTTGAAAAATTATTTGAAGTTTTTGATGAAAGTATAAGAGTTTTAAAATATGGAGGCAGAATTATTATAAATATTCAACCATTATTTTCTGATTATATTCCAAGTCATCATATTATTAGCAATTATTTTATGAATAAAAAAATGATATGGAAAGGTGAAATTTTATGGGAAAAAAATAATTATAATTGTAAATATACAGCATGGGGAAGTTGGAAAAGTCCAAGTTCGCCTTATTTAAAATATACATGGGAGTTTTTAGAAATTTTCACTAAGGGAGATTTGAAACATAAAGGAGAAAAAGAAAATATTGATATTACAGCAGAAGAATTTAAAAAATTTGTTATTGCAAAATGGTCAATTGCTCCAGAATATTGCGACATTGCAATTAAAAGATTAAAAACAACAAGCATAGAAAATAAAATTTTTTGAAAAATTATGAAATTAGAAAAAAAACAAATAGAATTTTTAAAAAAAATTATAAAAACTGTATTCACGGAAAAAACATTTTTGCAAAGAGAAATAAAAATGAAATTAATATTTTTTATGAAAAATATAAAAAATTCTATAATTTGATGCATCAAATAATATTCAGAAAAAAATAAAAGAATTTATTTCTTATAAAGAATTTGTTAAAAAAAATAATATGTATGAAAATCAAAAATTAAAATTTTCTGCACAATC
>NBLL01000113.1 GCA_002084355.1 Bacteroidetes bacterium 4572_128
AAGAAGAAAAACCGATAAAAAATGCTGCGAATAAAATCGCGAATAAATTTTTTGTCATTTTTTTTTATTTTTTATTATTAAAAAAAAACAAAAAAGCAAAGCACCAAGCTGTAAAGCTGTAAAGCTGTAAAGCTGTAAAGCTGTAAAGCTTGCTAATTTGTGTTGCAAAATTAATTATAATTTTCTTATTTGCAAATTTTTTTACATTTATTTTAAATAAAAAAATTTTTTTTTATTTAAAAAATCATTAAAAAAGTAACATTTTTATCAAAATATTTTTTTATTCAAAATAATTTTTTTATTACTTTATAAGTTGAAATTCCTTCTTTTCCAAAACCAAGTATTAAAATTTTGTCTTTATTGGAAATTTTTGATTTTATCAAATTTAAAATTTTCATATATTTTTTATAAAAAATATTTTATAAAAAAACATAATTATTAAAAAAAAAAAATTTTTTATAAAAAAACATAATTATTAAAAAAAAAAAATTTTTATAAAAATGGCGTTTTTTTTGATATTTTTTTTTATATTTGTTATTTTAAATTCTATAATTTATTAAATTTATGTGGAAGAAATTTTTTAACTTAAATACAAAAATTCTAATTTTAATAGGAACAACAGCGATAATTATTTTTGCAACTGCCATAACTTACATCAGTTTAAATTCAAAAAATATGGCATTTAAAGATGCAAAAAAAATTACTAATTCTTATGCTAAAGAATATGCAAATTTAATAAAATCTAATATTGACATAGATATTGGCGCTTCCAGAGTTTTATCTTATAGTTTTCTTGATTATAAAAAAATTCCCATAGAAAATAGAAATGTAATTTATACAGATATTTTAAAAAATACGTTTATTGAAAATCCTAAATATTTAGCTGTTTGGGCAAGTTTTGAATTAAGTGCTTATGGGGAAGAAGGATATAATAAATCTTATGGCAGAAATAGGATAGAAGTGTTTTCTTTAAATAACAAAATAAAAATAAATAAAGAAAAATTAAACTTAGAAAGTGATGATATAAAATCCTTATATTTTAAAATAAAATCAGCAAAAGAGGAAGTCGTAACAGAACCTTATTGGTATTCTTATACAAAAAGCAGTGAAGATGCTATTTTAGAAGCAAGTATTTGTTCGCCAATTTTAGAAGAAGGAAAATTTATTGGTCTTGCTGGTGTAGATGTTCCTTTGGACAAATTTCAAAAATTAACAGATAAAATTTCACCTTATGATGGAAGTTATGCTTTTTTAGTTTCTAATAATGGAGTTTTTGTTGCTCATCCAAATAAAAAAATAATAGGAAAAAAAATATCTGACATTCATTCTAAATTAGATGATAATTTTAATATTTTAGAAAAAATAGAAGAAGGCAAGACTTTTCATTTTATAAGTAATATTTTAAAAGAAAATGACGAAGATAATTATTATTCTTTTGCACCTATTTTTTTTGGAAAAAGTTTGTCGCCATGGTCTATAGGAATATCTGTTCCTGTAGAAAAAATTATAGAAGAAGCAAATAATAATTTTAAAACTTCCATTTGGATAGGAATAATTGGATTACTTATTTTAAGTATTGTAGTTTGGTTGATAGCACAATATATAACAGAACCATTGATGAAAACCTCAAAAACAGTAAAAAAATTAGCTAAAGGAGATATAAAATATGTAAAAAAAATGTCTGTAAATTCAAATGACGAAATCGGCGAGATTAGAGATTCTGTAAATATTTTAATTACAAGTTTAAAAAGTACAGCAAAATTTGCAAAGCAAATTGGAAAAGGAAATCTAACATCAAAATTTAAATTACTAAGCAAAAAAGATGTTCTTGGAAATGCTTTATTAAATATGAGAAGTAGTTTAATCTCTGCAAAAAAAGAAGAAAAAAAAAGAAAAGAAGACGATAATAAACGAAATTGGGCAACAAGTGGAATAGCAAAATTTAATGAAATTTTAAGACGAAATAACGATAATATAAAAGAGCTAAGTTATGAAGTTATTAGTAATTTGGTTCGTTATTTAGGAGCAAATCAAGGAGGTTTGTTTGTAATAAATTCGGAAAAAGAAGAGAAGTATATAGAATTAGTTGCATCTTTTGCTTATGATAGGAAGAAATTCATAGAAAAATATATTTTAAAAGGTGAAGGTTTGATTGGCAGAAGTGTTCAGGAAAAAGAAACTATTTATATGACAAATATTCCACAAACTTATATAGAAGTAACTTCTGGATTGGGGAAAAATACACCTTCTAGTTTATTGATTGTGCCTTTGAAATTAAATGATAATGTTTTTGGAGTTGTTGAGGTTGCGTCTTTTGATGAATTTGAAGATTATAAAGTTAAATTCTTAGAAAAAATAGGCGAAAGTATCGCTTCTACAATTTCTGCTGTAAAAATCAGTATTAGAACATCTAAATTATTAGAAGCAACAAAAAGACAATCTGAAGTTCTTGCTTCGCAAGAAGAAGAAATGAGACAAAATCTCGAAGAGCTTCAAGCAACACAAGAAGAATCTGCACGTAAAGAGCACGAAATGAGCGGACGAATACAAGCGATAAATCGCTCTTTTATACAAATGGAATTAGACATGAAAGGAAATATTTTACAAGCAAATGACCAATTTTTCAAATTAATTGCATACAGCAAATATGAAATGCTCGGAAAACCTTATGAAATGTTTATAAATCAAATTTATTCACAATCAGAAGAATATAAAAATTTATGGAATAAACTTATGAGCGGAGATTTTGTTTCCGGAGAATTTCAATTGGATAATAAATTAGGAAAAATAATTTATTTGCGTGGTTCTTTTAATCCAATTTCTGATATGAATGGAAAATTATATAAAATTATACAACTTGCCAGTGATGTTACAAATGAAGTTAATTTTCAAAAAAAATTAAAAATTAAAAATTTATGAATTTTAAAGTTTATATCTATATTCTTATTGGAATTTCTTTATTTGCTTTATTTAAAGGAATTCGAATTTTACTTTCTTTTCTGCCAATAAATAAAAAAAAATTACAAAGATTAAAAAATTATTTACCCGCTATACATTTGCTTTTTTGGATAATTTATATTGTTTTTGGCATAGAATTTTTATTAGACACAAATTATTTTTATCCGTTAGGAATATTTTTTATGGCAATTATTATGGCAATTTGGTTTTCATGGTTTGCTGTGAAAGATTTTATTGCTGGTTTAATTTTTAAAATGGAAGGAGATTTTTTTTTGAATGAAATTATAAAATTAGAAAAATACGAAGGGAAAATTTTAGATTTTGGATATAGAAACCTTAAAATAGAAACCGAAACAAATGAAATTATTTATATTCCATATTCTATTTGTTTAAATAAAATAGTTATAAAACCAAATCTTTTAAAGAATATTGCAACTCATAATTTAACAATAAAAGTTAAAAATGAAATTTCTGTTAGCGACAAAATAAAAGAAATTAAATTATCAATTTTAACACTTCCTTGGGTTTCCATAAAAAAATCACCAAAAATAAAAATGTTAAAAAAATTAGAAAATTTTACAATTTTTGAATTAATAATTTTTGTCCATGAAAAAAAATACTTCTATAAAATAGAAAGTTTTTTAAAAAAAAAATTTGAAGTTTAATAAAAATTAAAAAAATTTTTTTTAAATTATAAAAAATCATAAAATTTTGACGTTTTTGGAAAAAATTTTTTTTTTTTATTATAAAAAATCATTAAAAAAATTGCTTTTTTTGGAAAAAATTTTTTTAAATTATAAAAAATCATAAAATTTTGACGTTTTTGGAAAATTTTTTTTTTTTTAATTTAAATTATAAAAAATCATAAAATTTTGACGTTTTTGGAAAAAATTTTTTTTTTTTAATTATAAAAAATCATTATTATAAAAAATCATTAAAAAAATTGCTTTTTTTGGAAAAAAAATTTTTTTTAAATTATAAAAAATCATAAAATTTTGACGTTTTTTGAAAAAAAATTTTTTTTTTTAATTATAAAAAATCATTAAAAAAATTGCTTTTTTTGTAAAAAATTTTTTTAAATTATAAAAAATCATAAAATTTTGACGTTTTTTGAAAAAAATTTTTTTTTTTTAATTATAAAAAATCATTAAAAAAATTGCTTTTTTTGGAAAAAATTTTTTTTTTAATAAATTATTAAAATATTGCGTTTTTTTGAAAAAAAAAATTTTTTTTTAATTAAAAATTTTGGATGTTTTTTTGAAAAAATTTTTGGTTATCTAACCTTTTTGTGAAATATTTAATTTTTTTTATAAGAATAAATAGGTTTATGATTTAAGCGTCCACGATGATTTCGTAGCATCTTATATAAAACATTGATTATTAATATTTTAATTAGATTTGAAATGAAAGTTTTAAAAAAAATATTTGAAAAAACATAAATTTTTCACAATTTTATTATAAAAAATTCTTCACCACAAAAAAGTTATAAGAACCAATTTTTTTTTTTAATTTAAAAAATTTAAATTTTCCAACCAATTATTAAAATATCATCTACTTGTTCTAAATTAGCTTTCCATTTTAAAATTATTTCTTTTAAAATATCTTTTTGTTCATTTATATTTAAATCATGAATATTTAAAAGCAATTTTTTAAATTTTCCACGTTTAAATTTTTTCCCATTTTTACCTCCAAATTGGTCAGCATAACCGTCAGAAAAAATATAAAATACATCATTTTTTTGTATTTTTATTTTATTATTAATAAAAACTTGGTTTCTGTTGTGTTCATCTTGACCAAGAGAAAAACGATTTCCTTTTATAATATCTAATTTTTTATCTCTTATCATATAAAGAGGATTTATTGCTCCTGCATATTCTAAAACCATATTTTCCAAATCTATCATACATAAAGCTAAATCCATACCATCATTAACCATTCTTTCATTTTTATCTTTAATATCTTCTAAGTTTTCTTTTTCAACATTTTCAACAAGAGTTTTTCTTCATTTTTTTGATTAATAATATTTTTTAATAGATCCAAACCAATAATTGACATAAAAGCTCCGGGAACTCCATGTCCCGTACAATCAACAGCAGCAAAAAACACCTTTTTATTTTTTTTATGTATCCAATAAAAATCACCGCTAACAATATCTTTTGGCATATTTAAAATAAAAGAATTTGGTAATAAATTTTTAAAAAATCTAATAGACGGCAATAAACCTTCAATTATAGTTTTTGCGTAATTTATACTATCGGTAATACTTTTATTTTTAATAGATAATTCTTCTTTTTGCTTTTTAATTTTCTTAGAATCTTCTTTTTGTCTTTTTAAAACTTCATTTTCTTTTTGCAAATTTTGTTCTCTTTTAATAATAAAACTTGCTACAGCAATTATAAATAATACCGAATAAATTCCATAAGCAATATTGTTTTTTAAAATAAAAGGTTTTACAATAATTCTAAAATTAAATTCTTTTTCATTCCAAACAAGGTCATTATTTGACGCTTTTACTCTAAAAAGATAACCGTCTCCATACGGCAGCTTAGAATAATTAGCGTAATTTTGAGTTCCAATTTCTAACCAATCTTTATCATAACCTTCTAATTTATATTTATAATGATTTTTCTCAGGATGCGTAAATTCAAGAGCAGAAAATTCAATAATTATATTAAAATCATCATAATTAATATTAATTAACTTTAAACCATTTTTCCATATTTCCGATTTTCCTTTTTCGTTCATTTTAGAAAATGAGGTGATAATAACATTAGGTTTAAATTTATTTTGAATTTTTTCTATAGAATCAGGAAAAAAAGAATTAAAACCATTCAGACCGCCAAAAAAAAATTCTCCTGTTTTACTTTTAAAAACACTTCTCGCATTAAATTCATAATCTTGTAAACCGTCTTTTAAACCATAATTAATAATTTTTTCTGTTTTTGTATTGAATTTAGAAATTCCTCTATTTGTAGAAAGCCACAAATTAGATTTTTTGTCTTCTAATATTTCATAAATAAAATCGTTTTGTAATCCGTCTTTTTCTGTAAAAACCTTAAAAGTATTATTCTTTTTATCGAATTTATTTAAACCAGATTCTGTACCTATCCAAATATTTCCATCTTTTGTTTCCAATAAACTTAGTACACTTCCCCGACTTAAATTTGTATTTATATGGTTATAATGTTTAAAAGTTCTCGTTTCTGGGTTAAATTTTTCTAAACTTTCTGAAGTTCCTATCCAAATGTCTCCATCTTTATCTTCCAACAAAGAATAAATAACATTAGAACTAATATTTGTTTCATATATATTGCTGTATTCAAAAGTCTCAATAAAATTATCTTTATATCTAAATAAACGGTTTTTTGTACCTATCCAAAAATAGCCCTTAGAATCTTCTAATATTGTATTTACATTTTTAATTTTATTTTCAGTACCTTTCAAAATTTCTTCTATAGGTGTAAATGTCCAACTATATTCATTATAAATATAAGTTCCCAGAGCTGTTGATAACCATATTCTATCTTTTTTATCTTCATAAATTTTTGTAATTTTATTACTAATTATTTTATTTTTGTAATGTTTTGTTGTGTAATGAGTAACTCTATTTGTTTTTCTATTAAAAATATTTAAACCGTCATCGCTTGTTCCTATCCAAATATTTTTATTTTTATCTTCATAAATTGTCCGAATATCATTAGAAGTAAAATTTGGTGATCCGTTTTTTTCTTTTCTATATAATATAAATTTACTTTTTTTTGTGTCTATTTTATAAAGGCAATTGTTAGTTCCAACCCATAAAATATTAGATTTATCTTCTATAATAGTTAAAATTCTATCATTAATATTTAAGTTTCCTGTGCTAATAAATTTTCTTTTTTCTTTATCAAATAATTTCAAACCAACATCTGTACCGACCCACAATTCTTTTTTATTATGACTTTCAAAAATAACATTCACAGTATTTTCTGCAGATTTTAAATTTTCCTTATCGAAGAAATAAGATTTAAAAGTATTTCTATCTGATTTTAAATTTAATCCGGATTCTGTACCTATCCATAAATTTGTGTCGCAGTCTTCATAAATAGCACGAATATGATTAGAACTTATACTTTTACTAAACAAACGATAATTTGTAAACCTTTTAAATTGTCCGTAATTTTTATTAAAAAAAGTTAATCCATATTTTGTTGCAAACCATAAAAATCCTTGTTTTGTATCTTCTATAATGGAAAAATTATTATAATCTACTTCTGTTGTAAAAATATCTTTTTCAGGCTCGAAAAGAGTAAATTGTTTTTTTTTCAAATCAAATTTTTCAAGTCCGAGAAATGTTTTTACCCAAAAAATATTTTCTTCTTTTTTATCTTTATAGATATAAAAAACATTATTATGATGTATAGAATTTTCGTGATTTTTTAAATTGACAAATCTTGTAAATTTATCTTCTTTTCTATTATATTTATTTAATCCATATTCTGTACAAATCCATAAAATATTTTCGTTTTCTTCGTAAATAGAGTGAATAAAATTACTTGATATAGAATTTTCATCTGATGCATTATGTCTGTAATATTTAAATTTATATCCATCGTATCTATTTAATCCGTCTTCTGTTCCTATCCACAAAAATCCTTTTTTATCTTGAATTATACAATTTATAGAATTTTGTGACAATCCATTTTCTATGGTAAATTTTTCTATATTTGTATATTGAGAAAAAATTTCTTCTCCAAAAAAAGTAAAAAAGTTAATAAATATTAAAAACTTAAAATAATTTTTCATAAAAAAATTAAAAAAACAATATTAATAAAATTAATATTTTTATAATGTTTTGCAAAAAAATAAAAAAAATTAAATAAAAATATAGAAAAAATTTCATAAAATATTCATAGCAAAATTCTTGCACTTTCGTTTTTTACATAATTTTTAAATTTTAAAGATGGCGATTGGATAAATTTTCCAATGTTTAAGTTTTTCCAAATTTCATCAATTTTATTTATTGTTTTGTTATCAGAGATAACAATATTCGGCCAGTCTCTTTTGAAATTATCAATTTTCAAATTTTTTCTTGTACCGTCGAAAGCAATATGCGAAATTTCATTTTCACTTTTTGCATTTAAAATGAAAGTATCTCTAACTGGTTCTAAGTTATTTGTAATTATCCAAACACAAATAGAAATATCATTTATCTCCACATTATCATCTAAAAAAAATAAAATTTTTACATCTTCAAAACATTTCAAATTAAACAATTTCTGTGCAATTTTTTTAAAATTAAAATTTTCTTTTTTTTCAACAGCAATGAAAACTATAGAAATCTCTTTTTTCAAAAGCGAATAATTTATTTTTTTTATTTCTGTGAAATCTAAAAAAATTTTTTTTTCATTTATTTCAATATTTTTTAAAGTTTTTGTATTTATATTTTCACTTCTTAATTCATTTTGAAATTTTTCTGTCGCATCTATACACATTTTTTTTCCAAAAGCGAATTTAGAAGAAGCGTGGTCAAGAACATCTAAAACTCCTTTAATAAAAGTAATATCTGTTTCTACATCTATATTTTGAGTAACGATTTTTGCAAGTTCTTCGTAATTGTGAATATTTGTATTTTTGTCTGTAACGATTAAAATTTTATTAAACATCATTTGTCCAGCTCCCCACATTGCGTTCATAACTTTTTGACTATGTCCCTCAAAAGATTTTTCTATTTTTACTATGGTTAAATTATGAGCCGTTCCTTCTGCAGGAATATTCATGTCTATTAATTCTGGCAAAATGGTCATTTTTATTGGAGCAATAAAAATTCTTTCAGTAGCTTTTGCAATATATGTGTCTTCCATATTTGGAATTCCAACTATAGTTGCCGGATAAATAGCATTTTTTTTATGTGTTATGCAAGTTATGTGAAATTTTGGATACCAATCAGCAAGTGAATAAAAACCTGTATGGTCACCAAAAGGTCCTTCGAAAATTAGCTCTTCATTAGTATCTATATAACCTTCTATAACGAAATCTACATCTTCCGGAGCTTCTAAATCTTGTGTAATACATTTTACTAATTTAACTGCTTTTTTTCTAAGAAAACCGGCAAACATATATTCATCCATATTATCAGGAAGTGGAGCTGTTGCTGTGTATGTATAAATTGGATCGCCTCCAAGAGTAACAACTACAGGCATTTTTTTATTTAATTTCTTATATTCATTATAATGTCTTGCTCCAACTTTATGTTTATGCCAATGCATACCCGTTAAATTTTTTGAAAAAACTTGCATTCTGTACATTCCTAAATTACGTATTTTCGTAATTGGGTCTTTTGTATTTACCATCGGTAAAGTAATAAATCTACCTCCGTCTCTTGGCCAACATTTTAAAATTGGTAATTCAGATAAGTCTGGATTTTTATTAATTACTTCTTGACATTGCCCTTTTTTATTTATTATTTTTGGGAAATAATTTGAGATTTTTAATATTTCCGGAAGCATTTTTAATTTTTCAAAAAAATTCTTCTTTGGAGAAGAAAGATTTTTAAATAAATTTTCTATTTCTTCTGCGATTTCATCTAAATTTTCAACTCCCATAGCCATAGAAATTCTCTTATACGAACCCATAGAATTTATAAGTAATGGAAATTTAGTTCCAGTATTTTCAAATAAAATCGCTTTTCCACCGTTTTTTTCTTTCGAAAATCTATCTGTAATTTCTGTAATTTCCAAAACTGGATCAACAAATTTTTTAATCCTAATTAATTCATTTGCTCTTTTTAAATCTGATATAAAATCTTGTAAATTATTATACATATAGCTATTTTTTTTATTTTAAATTTTCAAAAAAACATTTTTTAAATTAAAAAGCTAAATTTTATTTTTTTTATAATTTTTATTAATAAAATTTTTATTGAAAATAAAAAATAAATTAATATTAATTTTAAAATATAATAAAAAAGCAAGTTTTATAAAAAATTAAAAAAAATTTTTTTTTAACACTTTTATTTTTTTTTTGAAAAAAACATTAAAATTTTGACGTTTTTTGAAAAAATTTTTTTTTATTTAAAAAAAAATATAAAAACTTAAATGTTTTTTATAATTTAAAAAATTAAAAAAAAATGTCATTTTATGAAAAAAAATTTTTTTTTCAATTTGAATTTTCAAAAAACAATTAATTTTTTTAAAATATTTATTTCTTATTATTTTTCTAAATTAATAAAAAAACCTTTTATTTTCGGAGAAGCATTTTCTCTAAGTATAGAACCTTGTAATTTTTGTAATTTACAATGTTTGGAATGTCCAACAGGAAAAAAAGAATTAACACGAAAAATTGGCGAAATAAATTTTAACTTCTATAAAAAAATAATAGACGAAAATATGAAAAATTTAATATTTTTGTTTTTATATTTTCAAGGTGAACCTTATCTTTCGAAAAATTTTTTTAAATTAATTTCTTACGCAAATAAACAAAATATTTACACAAAAACTTCTACAAACGGACATTTCTTAGACGAGAAAAATATAAGAAAAACAATTTTAAGTGGTTTAGATGAATTGATTATTTCTGTAGACGGCACAAATCAAAAATCTTATGAAAGCTATAGAAAAGGAGGAAATTTTAATAAATTGTTGGATAGCATAAAAAATTTTACGTCATTGAAAAAAAAATTAAAATCAAAAAAACCTTATATAATTATTCAATTTCTTGTTTTAAGAAGTAATGAAAATGAAATTTCTGATATGAAAAATTTATTTAAGATTTTAAATGCTGATAAACTTGAATTTAAAACGGCACAGTTTTACAATTTTAAAAATGGAAATCCTTTAATTCCAATAAATAATAAATTTTCTCGTTATAAAATTGGAAAAAATGGAAAATATTTTATAAAAAATAAATTGAAAAATCATTGCTGGAGATCTTGGAGTTCTGCAGTTATTACTTGGGATTTTTGGGTTTTACCTTGTTGTTTTGACAAGAATGCAGAACATAAAATGGGGAATTTGAAAGAAAAAAGTTTAAAAAAAATATGGAATGGAAAATTATATAAAAATTTTAGAAAAAAAATTTTTATTTCGAGAAAAAATATATATATTTGTAAAAATTGTAATGAAGGTTTAAAAATTTAAGGAAAAAATTATGTCTAAAAAATTTGCAGTTGTACTTTCTGGTTGTGGTGTTTATGATGGTTCTGAAATTCATGAAGCAACTATGACTTTATTAGCAATAATAAAAAATGGTGGAAAATATGATATTTTTGCTCCAAATATTGAACAATATCATGTAATTAACCATATTACTGGTGAAGTTATGAACGAAAAAAGAAATGTTCTTATAGAATCAGCAAGAATTGCCAGAGGAAAAATTTATGATTTGAAAAATTTTAATGCAAAAAATTATGATTCTATAATTTTTCCTGGTGGTTTTGGTGCTGCTAAAAATTTATCTTCTTTTGCTTTTGATGGCGATAAACTTATTGTAAATGAAGAAGTTACAAGAGTTATTAATGAAAGTTATAAAAATAAATTAGCAATTGGTGCTTTATGTATTGCTCCGGTTATAATTGCAAAAGTTATAAAAAATGCAAAAATTACCATAGGAAATGATCCAGGAATTGCCGAAGCAATTAAAAATATTGGTGGTGAAAATAAAATCACAAATAATAGCCGAGATATTGTAATAGATAAAGAAAATAAAATTATTACAACACCTTGCTATATGTTAAATGATGCTAATATAGAAGACCTTGAAAAAGGTGCAAATAATTTAGTAAAAGCAATTTTAGAAAAAATTATTTTTGTTTTTAATAAATTTTCATAAAAAAATAAATGAAAAATTTTTCTTTAATTTTAAATATATTTTTATCTATTTCTGTTGTTTTGCTTTATTTTTTACATTTCTCTAAAAAAGAATCTGAATTAAAATCTGAAAAAATAAACGTTCCAATTTCGGAAAGAATTTCTAATTCTATTAATTTTTCTTATGTTGAAATAGATAGTTTATTGAAAAACTATAATTTTCATAAAGATTTAACAAAAAAACTTCTAAGTAAGAAAGCTAAATCAGAAAAAGAACTGAACACCAAAATAGCAAATCTTCAAAAAGAAATGCTTGATTTTCAAAAAAATGTTCAAAGTGGTTTAATTTCTTCAGAAGCTTTAGCAAGAAGTGAGCAAGAACGTTTAATGCGAAAAGAACAAGATCTAATGAAATTCAAAGAGGAATTACATTACAAACTTCTTGAAGAAGAACAAAAAATGACATTAGAATTAAATGATACTATTTTTAATTTTTTACAAGAATTTAATAAAAAAGAAAAATATCAATTTATTCTAAGCAAAACTTTTGGCGGAAATTTATTGATTGCAAATGACAGTTTAAACGTCACAAAATATGTTTTAGAAGGTTTAAACGAAAAATATAAAAATAAAAAATAATTTTAATTATGTTAGCAAACTATTTGAATAAAAATCAATTTGCGAAAGCAGAAATAAAAGAAAAACCAAAATCTAATTTAAAAACTGTATTAATTCTTCTGAGAAAGAAACTAAGGAAATAATTCTTAGGAACGAAGAAACAGAAATAGAAGTAAAAAAATGGATAGCAAGTCATAAAGATGCTACATTTAGATTTCATTGTATAAATAAAAAAAAACTTCCGAAAAAGCATGCAGGTGTTGGTTTAGCTCGTAAAATAGGAATGGACGAAGCGATAAATCGTTTTGCTTTAATAAAACATAAAAAAGGAATTATTGTAAGTTTAGATGCTGATTGTCTTGTTTTGCAAAATTATCTTGTAGAAATTGAGAAGTTTTTTGAAAAAAATCCAAAAGGAACTGCTTGCTCTATTTATTATGAACATCCAATTTCCGGAAGAATTTATCCAAGAGAAACATTGAAAGCAATTATAGAATATGAATTATATTTGAGATATTATAATCTTTCTTTACGTGCTATTAAAAGCAAGGTGGCATGAACAGAAAAAGAGCTGGAGAAGATTTTTATTTTTTACAAAAAATTATCGCATTGGGTAATTTTGGAGAACTAAATACAACGAAAGTTATTCCTTCGCCACGATTTTCGGCAAGAGTGCCTTTCGGAACTGGTGCAAGTTTAAGAAAAAGAGAAGAAAATAATGAAGAAATAAAAACTTATAATTTTTCTGCTTTCGAAGATTTAAAAATTTTTTTAAAAGAAATTCCTAATTTTAGAAATATAGACGATAGAAAAGATTTTGATAGAATTTTATTAAAAGTTCCGAAAACCATCGCACAATTTTTGAGAGTAAAAAATTTTTATTTATCTTTGAAAAAAATAAATAAAAACACAAAAACAGATGAAAGTTTTGTGAAACGTTTTCATGCGTGGTTTAATTCTTTTCGCGTTTTGAAATTTTTAAATTTTGCTCACGAATTTTTTTATCAAAAAATAAATGTTTCTATTTCTGCTGAAATTTTGTTAAAAAAATATATAGATGAAAAAAAAGAAGTGAAAAATATGAAAGAGCTATTAGTTTTTTTTAGAAAAATAGAAAAAAATAGAAAATAATTTTATTAAATTCAATTTCTAAATCTATATTAATAATAAAAAAATTTTTTTCTATTTATACTTTATAAATAGAAAAAAATTTTTTTGATTTTTTAATTTTTTTTTAGTAAAAATTATGTGTTTTTATTATTTTAAAATTAAAAAAAAAAATTTTTTTAATTCGTCCAAAATTTCAATGTTTTTTAAAATTAAAAAATTTTTTTCAAAATCCGCAATTATTTAATGTTTTTTTTGAAATTAAAAAAAAAATTTTTCCAAAAAATGCCGAAATTTTTAATCTTTTTATTTGAAATTAATAAAAAAATTTTCCAAAAAATGCCGAAATTTTTAATCTTTTTATTTAAAATTAAAAAAAAATTTTTTCCAAAAAATGCCGAAATTTTTAATCTTTTTATTTAAAATTAAAAAAAATTTTTCCAAAAAATGCCAAAATTTTTAATCTTTTTATTTAAAATTTAAAAAAAAATTTTTTCCAAAAAATGCCGAAATTTTTAATCTTTTTATTTAAAATTTAAAAAAAAATTTTTTCCAAAAAATGCCGAAATTTTTAATCTTTTTATTTAAAATTAAAAAAAAATTTTTTTCAAAAAATGCCGAAATTTTATCTTTTTATTTGAAATTATTAAAAAAAAATTTTTTTTCAAAAAATGCCGAAATTTTTAATCTTTTTATTTAAAATTAAAAAAAAATTTTTTCCAAAAAATGCCGAAATTTTTAATCTTTTTATTTAAAATTTAAAAAAAAATTTTTTCCAAAAAATGCCGAAATTTTGTATTTTTTTATTTGAAATTATTAAAAAAAAATTTTTGAAAAAAATGTCAAAATTTTTAATTTTTTTATTTAAATTAAATTTTTTACATTTAAAATAAAAAAATTAATTTTGTAAAAATTAATTTTAAAAAAATGGGATTAAAAATTTTTCAATATTTTAGAGAAAAAAAAGTTGAGTTAAAACTTAAAAATAATGTATTTCATTTATTTGAAGATTTAAAATATCAAATTGAATTTTTTTCTAAGGAAGAGATTAAAAATAATAAAATTTATATAAATAGTTCTTCTATAAATTCAGATGATTTTGAAGTGCTTGATTCGCACCATTTAAAAACAAAACCTTCTTTTTTCTTTTTAAATACTTTTGGTTATTCTAGTTTAAAAATAGATGATAATAATTTTCAATTGCAAGTGGATGCAACAAAAATTACTGCAAAAGAAGCTGAAAAATTATTATTTTATTTGTACCAAAAAGATAAAAATACTCTTAGTAATTTTTATTCTAAATCGAATTTTGATAAAGACGAAATAACGGTAAAAAATCTCAAACCAATTCAAGATTTTATTTATGAAATGGAAAAATTGCTTTTTCGTTTTGATAGTATGCCTTATTTTAAATGGAAAAAAGAAGAAAAAATTGTTAATTATCCGTCTCCAGACATAGATGAAAAAAGTGTTTTATGGTTAAGTCAAAATTTGCATCATCTTCATTTTGATAATTCTTATATGAATTTGCCAGATTCCATTAGAATTAATAATAAATATGGTATTATAGAAAAAATTGCTGTAAATAAAAATGTGGAAGATTTTAATATTTATGAAAATAAAATAATACTCGGAGGAATTTTTTTTGTTAAAAATTTGATAGATAAAATAGATGTTTTTTTAAATGACTATAAAAAATCTAAGAAAAAATTTTTTCAAAATGAATACGCAAGTTATAAATCTATACTTTCTTTAGTTCATAGAGAAGCAAATTTTGATCTATTAAAAATTAGAACTCGCATAAGTTTTATTTTTGATAGATATAAGAAAATTTTTAAAAATGTTAAATATAAAAATGAAATGCCGCGATATTCTTCCGCAGTAAATCGTATTAAACATTATAGAATGGCTTTTTCTGCTATACAAAAAATTAGAAAAATAAATTTAAATTTAGAAAGTAAAAATATATCTATGGGAATTAATTCCATAGATAAACTTTATGAGCATTATAATTATTATCGTTTAATAGATATAGCAAAATCATATTTTTCTTTTGGCGATTTTGAATTTAAAACGAGGAAAAATAAAAAATTATTAAACGAAAAATTTACTGCAAAATCAATTAGAGAAAATTGTACAGTAAATATTTATTATGAACCAGAAATCTCTACAGAAGCAAAAGAATTGAAACTTGTTAAAATTGGGCATCTAATGAAAAGAGATAAGTATATTGCAAAACCTGATTTTGTAATTGAATTTATCAAGAATAATGTTTATCGTTATGCTATTTTAGACGCAAAATATAGACGAAATAAGAACGTTATAAATGAAGAAATCAAAGAAACAACTTACAAATATATAATGGCATTTGGAATAGAAAATCAAGTTTATAAAAAACCAGATTTCCTATGGTTAGTTTATCCAGACACTTATGAAGACAAAACCGTATGGCAACAAAATTTCAATGATAATTATTTTCCAATTATAGGAGCTGTTACTTCTAAACCTAACTTAAATCAACCATTAAAAAATGTTTTTAATAAAATCATGCAAAAATGGGGAATAGTAAGAAACACTTTTTACGAATTTGAAAATAAAAAATACAATAACTTTTAATGAATAATGAGGAATGAAAAATTATTATTAAAGGAAAATCATTCCTCATTATTCTTTCACATTAAAAATTATTCATTACTCATTAATTTTCTTCGTTTTCCTATTCTTTTTAGTAAGTGCGAATGAAATTCTTTTTCTGCTTTATGAAATTTTAAACATTTTTTTATATTCAAAACATTTTTCATTTTTTTATGAAAATTTTTTAAAATTTTTGCTTCTTCTAATTTTACTTCAACAAATCTATCTGCTATTTTTTCTAATTCTAATTCTGTTAAATTTTTTTCTTCAGAATCAAATTTTTTCATTAAATTTCTTTTCTCATAAATTAAGGTGTCTCTTTTTTTTTCAAATTCATTATAAATAGCCCAGAATTTTTGTGCTTCTTGAACATTTAAATCTAATTTATTAGATAAAAAAGTAACTTTTTCAACTTTAATTTTCTCTCTTCTTTTTTCACATTGAAATTCTTTTTCATTACAATGTTCTTTTTCTTGTGCGAATAAAAAAGAAAAATTAAAAAAAATTAAAATAATTATTAAAAATAAATTTTTATTTTTCATATTTTTAAAAATTGCTTTCTGCGATTAAAATTTCATCAAAATTTTCTTCCAAAAGAAATTCTATAATTTCATAATCTTCTAAACTCTCTTCTTTTATAGTATCTTCTATTAGAAAATTTATTAAAGTATTTTCTTTTATATTTTCTGCGTAAACACAAAATTTGTATCTAAATCTATTTTTGAAATATTGTTATTTTTATCAGAATTATTAAAATTTTCAAAATTCAAATTATTCAAAATTGTAAGCCATAAAAAGAATAAAAAAGCAAAAGAAAGTGAAAATGAAATAATTGGTTTAAATTTAAAATTTCCCCACGAAAATTTTTTTTCCATATCTATTTTATTTTTTATTTTAATTGGAAATTCATCAAAAAAGTTATTTGGAATTTTAAAATTATTTTGTTTATTTATTTTTTCTAAATCATACATTTTTAATAAAATATTATTTTACATTTTTATATATATAAGACTTTTTTTTTTATAAAAAGTTTAATTAAAAAATTAATTCAAAAAAAAAACAATTTTTTTATTTTATTTTGGTCTGATATTCAATATTTTAGAATAAATATTTATTTCAAAAATAATACTCAATCTTACAAAAAGTAAGTAATAAAAATAAAACAAAATTTTTCATCATTATAAATATTAAATTAAATAAAAATTCAAATGAAAAAAAATTCAACCTGTACAAACAAAAAATTAATGTTTTTTTAAAATTTTTTTATAAATTATAAAATCCGTAAAAAATTGACGTTTTTTGGAAAAATTTTATTTTGAAATTAAAAAAAATTTTTTTTAATTTCAAAATAAAAAACATTAAATTTTTGGACGATTTTCAAAAAAATTTTTTTTTAATTTTTTAAAAGAATTTTTACTGTTTCATAAATACTTTCTTCGTCATATCCACATTTGTCTGGAATTCCCATTCGTTTTATTTTTATAAAATAATCATTTTCATTTGCAAATTCTAAAACAGCACTTCCTAAACCTCCCAAAATAGTTCCATCTTCTAATGTAATTATTTTTTCATAATTTTTACAAGCTTTATGAAGCAAATTTTCATCTATTGGTTTCAAAAAACGCATATCATAATGTCCAATATTTATATTTTCTAAACTTAATTTTTCTCTTACTTTTATTACAAAATTTCCTATAGCTCCTATACTTAAAATAATAACTTTTTTACCATCGTTCAAAATTTGTCCTTTTCCAACTTCTAACTCTTGAAAATCTTTTTTCCAATTTATAATAACTCCTTCTCCTCTGGGATACCGAATTGCAAAAGTTCCCATATTTTTCATTTGTGCTGTGTACATTAAATTTCTTAATTCTATTTCATTTAAAGGAGCAGAAATAGTCAAATTTGGAATCGAACGCAAATAAGCAAGATCAAAAGAGCCATGATGTGTCGCTCCATCGTCTCCAACAAGTCCACCTCTGTCGAGACATAAAACTACATTTAATTTTTGTAAAGCAAGGTCATGAATAACTTGATCATAAGCTCTTTGCATAAAAGTAGAATAAATATTACAAAATGGTAACATACCTGATTTCGCCAAACCAGCGGAAAAAGTTACTGCATGTTGTTCTGCAATTCCCACATCAAAAGTTCGTTCAGGCATTTTTTTCATCATAAAATTTAATGAACAACCAGTAGGCATAGCTGGAGTAATTCCAACAATTTTTTTATTTTTTTCTGCGAGTTCAATTATTGTTATTCCAAAAACATCTTGAAATTTCGGTGGTCTTTTATTTTTATTTTTTGATTTTAGAATTTCACCTGTTATTTTATTAAATTTTCCCGGTGCATGCCAAATGGTTTGATTTTTTTCTGCTTCTTTAAAACCTTTTCCTTTTTTTGTTATACAATGTAATAATTTTGGTCCGGGAATATTTTTTAAATCTTTTAAAATTTTACTCAAATAAACAACATCATGTCCATCAACAGGACCAAAATATCTAAAATTTAATGCTTCAAATAAATTACTTTGTCTTAGGATTATTGATTTAATACCATTTTCAATTTTTTGTATTAGTGCTTGTGTATTAGGTCCAAAACGTTTTACTTTTCCAAGAAAAGACCATACTTCATCTTTAATTAAATTATAAGTTTTGGAAGTTGTAATATCTAATAAATATTCATTTAATGCTCCAACATTTTGGTCTATTGCCATATGATTATCATTCAAAATAACCAATAGGTCAGATTTTTGAATTCCTGCATTATTCAAACCTTCAAAAGCAAGACCTCCTGTCATTGCACCATCTCCAATAACAGCTACAACATGTTTTTCTTTTTCATTTTTCAAAGTATTCGCAACAGCCATACCAAGAGCAGCAGAAATAGAAGTGGAAGAATGTCCAACTCCAAAAGCATCATATTCACTTTCCTTAGGACTTGGAAAACCACTAATTCCTTTATATTTTCTATTTGTATGGAATTTATCTTTTCTGCCTGTTAAAATTTTATGCCCATAAGCTTGGTGTCCAACATCCCAAATAATTTTATCTTTCGGAGTATCATAAATATAATGTAAAGCAACCGTCAATTCAACAACCCCAAGACTGGCACCAAAATGTCCGGGCGAAGAAGAAACAATATCTATAATAAATTGTCTCAATTCATTACTGATTGATTGTAAATTCTCTTCTTGTAATTTTCTTAAATCACTTGGATAATTAATGTTTTTTAAAAAATTTGTCATTTTTTTTGAAAAAAAATTTTTTTTCAAAATTGAAAAAAAAAATTGATTTCTTATTAAAAATTTTTTTTTTATTATATTGCAATTTTATTTAAAAAATTTAAAATGATAAAAATTATTAATTTAGAAGGAAAAAATAAATTTAAAATTATTTTAGAAGAAGATTTAACCATCAATACTATAGAAAATACTATGGACGAAATTGATAAAATTTTCGAAAATTGCGAAGAACTTTTGGTAGAAGTGAAAAATGTGCAAGAATTAGATTTAACTTATTTGCAATTATTTTATTCTTTATATGAAAGTTTTAAAAGTGTTGATAAAAAAATCAATTTTAATTTTAATTTTTCAGAAGAGTATAAAACATTGATTCGTTTTATTGGTTTTGATAAAGTTTTAAATAAAATAAAATAAATAATTTTATGAAAAAAATTATTTTAGTAGTAGATGATTCTGAAAGCATCAGAGAAGTTGTTCGTTTTAATTTAGAAAATTCTGGTTACAATGTAATATTGGCTACAGACGGTGAAGATGCTTTGAGTTTTTTAGATGGACGAGAAATTCATCTTGTTATTACTGATTTGCATATGCCAATTAGAGATGGAATAGGTCTAATAAAAAAAATTAGAAAAATTCCAAAATATAAACGTATTCCAATATTATTTTTAACAACAGAATCTCAAAATGAAAAAAAAGTAGAAGCAAGAAAAGCCGGCGCAACAGCTTGGATTTTAAAGCCTTTTGTTCCGGAAGTACTTTTGTTTTCTGTCAATAGAGTTATGAGAAGAAGATTTTAAATAAAAAAATTATGAGTTTATTAAGAGCTATTTTTTGTGTTATTTTTCCACCACTCGCTGTTTTTTGATAAAGGTTGTGGTTCTATTATAATTGTTTTATTATTAACTATTGCTGGATGGATACCCAGTGTAATTGCAGCTATAGTTATTGTAAATTCAAACAAATAAATTTATTATAAATAAATATTTTATATTTAAAAATAAAAATTATGAATTTAACAAGGATTATTATTAGTGTTATTTTGCCGCCACTTGCTGTTTATGATAAAGGTTGTGGCTCCATTCTTATAGTCGCTGTATTAAGTTTTTTTTTCTGGGTTCCCGGAATAATATCAGCTTTAGTTATTTTAAGCTTAGATGATAAAAAGAAACAAAATTTAGAAAATCAAAATAATTTTGTTAGAGGCAATATGAATTATCAAAATTCACATGGAAATCAATTTCAACATAATAATAGAAGTTATGGATATGGAAATATGAATTTAGAGCAGAGAGTTTTGCAAATTGCTTCTGAAAATGAACCTATGACTTTAAGAGAAATTGTTATGAAAACTGGGTCAAGCATAGACGAAGTTGAAATAATTATGAAAAAACTTGTAAATAAATTAATTGCTAAAAAAGTCATAAAAATGAATGGTGAAATTATGTATGATTTTTATAGTAATATTCAGAGAAGAACAATTACAGATATACAAGTTGAAACTTTATTAAATATTTCTAATAAATTGACTATAAAAGAATTAGCAATTAAAACAAATACTAATGTATCTGTTGCAAAAGAAAAATTGAGCGAAATGTATCTTAATGGAAAATTAGAAATGAGAGAAGAAAATGGAGAAATTTTTTATTTTGTAAATTAAATTATAAAAAAAAAATTTTTTCCAAAATGCCGTTTTTTTTATTTTTTTAGTAACCGCTCATTATAGTATGGTAAAAAAAGTTTTTTCGCAAAAAACAAAAACCATAAAGCTTTGATTTTAAGGTTGTTGCGTTTTTTGTAAAATG